>NZ_RXFM01000021.1 GCF_003953955.1 Candidatus Aquarickettsia rohweri
TTGATCTACCATTTTTTCTATCCAACCTATGAACCAACCCACTTGTATATCTAACTTATTATTACCATCACTTCGCAATAGCCCATTACCTGTCTTCCCATAAAGTTTCCAATCTCCTAATCTTTCAATATACAATATTTTTTTTGTCATTTCTTGAGCTTGTTTACTAACTGGCAAGTTATTTGATATAAGCTTTTGTAAGAATTTTAATTGCTCTATAGGAGAAATTTTTAAAGAACTTGAAAGCCATGCATTTGTAAGCCCATTTGATTTTCCTTTATCACCAGATAGATTGACATTACCATAATTCAGCTTATTAACATAATTTTGAAACTTATTAAAACCTAATTTTTTAGTAATAAATTGTGAATACCAAACACAACTATTTTTAATCCATAAACTTGGGTAATAAGTCTGTTTCCAATTATCTAACCAATCAACATATCCTTTCTTAAATTTAACTTTAGGGTTATTTTCATCAATAAGTATCCCTTCATTATAACCCATCAAACTAATAGCAATTTTAAAAGTGGAAGCAGGAGTATATCTAGTTTTACAGTCCCCTTCATTAGTAATAATTTTTTTTCTATCAGCTAATATAAAACAATCTGCATAAGCACTTTTTATTACATAGGTAGTTAAGATTATAAAAATTGATACAATACAAATTATTGATTTTGTTTTTTTCATTTTAATAGGTTCAACCTATCATTATCTTAGAATCGCTAATAAATTCATATGGTGGTATTGCCAAATTTTTAGGAGCAGGGCCTTTTCTAATTCTTCCAGAACTATCATAATGAGAACCATGGCATGGACAGAACCACCCCCCAAATTCACCTTTATTACCAATAGGAACACAACCAAGGTGTGTGCAAATTCCCACTGTTATCAACCATTGCGACTTCCCAGCTTTAACTCTATCTTTATCAGGTTCTGGATCTCTTAAATCTGCTAAATTAACATCCTCAGCTTCTTTAATTTCTTCTTCTGTTCTATGAGTAATAAATATAGTCTTACCTCTCCACATTACCGTATGAGTTTCACCTTTTTTAATATTTGAAATATCAACTTCCGTACTACCTGCAGCTAAAACACCTTTATCAGGTTTAAGCGAAGTAACGATTGGAATGGCAGCAGCAACAGCTCCAACACCTGCAACAGCACTTGCACTCATAACAAAAAAATCTCTTCTAGAAGACTTTTTATCTCTAGATTTTATATCGCTATTCTTAAGTTTTTTATCTTTTTTATCGACCATAAGTTATTTAATATATGACATAAATAAATATTCTGTGAAATTTCTAAGCAATAATGCTTTAGTATCAAAAAAATCTAAACATTTCAATGCTTCATTTATAATATCTATTAACGAATTATTACCCTTAAATTTTTCATTATCATCAATATCATCTTTAATTTGATATGCCAAACCTAATTTTTCCGCAAAAGAACACAATATTTCAATCTCTTTCTCATTTGCATTATTTAAAATAGCACTGCACTTACAAGAAGCAATAAACAAGTTTGCTGTTTTCAATTTACGCAATCTTTCTAAACTTATTTCATCATAAGTATCTTTTTTCATATTCAAGTCCAATATTTGACCCAATATCAACCCCTTATAACCAATTAACTTACTTAATTCATTAATAATAATTAGTTGCAACTTAGGATTTAAGTTATTATCTAAATTTGAAATCAACTCAAAAGCAAAAGTTAGCAATGAATCACCTGTTAAAATTGCTGTAGATTCTTGAAATTTCTTATGACACGATAACTGACCTCTTCTAAAATCATCATTATCCATTGCAGGTAAATCATCATGAATTAAAGTATAAGTATGAATCATCTCTATAGCGGCAGCTAAATCAACAATATAATTAGGTATATTTTTAGAAAAAATTGAATTAGTAGCAAATACTAGAAAAGGCCTAATCATCTTGCCATTACTCAGCAGCATATACCGCATTGCATCAACAATAATATTTTCTTTGTTATAATCTAATAATTCTGATATTTTTGATTGAGTGATATCAGAACAAATTTTTATATTTTGCTCTATACTCAAATCATCATTAATTTTTTTTTTAATCATTATCTCCAATAATTTTTAAAAATTCTACTTCAGATATAGTACTTATATTCATTTTATTAGCTTTATTTAATTTTGATCCAGGATTTTCACCATAAACTACATAATCCACTTTCTTAGATATAGTTGCAGCAATCTTAGCTCCCATCTTCTTTACAATGTCAATAGCTTCATCTCTAGAATATTTCTTTAATGTACCAGTAAAAATCAAATTCTTTCCAGCAAACTTTCCTTCCTCTTTAGGCTTTATATAGTTTACTTTTTGAATTTTAATATATTTTAAAATATCTTTTATAACTGCAATATTATATTGATCATTAAAATACTCAATAAAACTTTTTGCAATAACTTCACCTATTCCATTTATCTCTTCTAAAACTTCCAACTTTTTTATATTTGACGCAAAGATCAATAAATTATCAATACCTTCAAAATAATTGGCTATTAACTCTGCAGTCACTTCACCAAAATGTCTAATGCCAAGTGCATAAATAAATCTGTTAAAAGGTATTATTTTAGACTTATCAATTGAATTAAATAAGTTCTGAGCTGATTGATTGCCCCAGCCTTCCCAATCTTCTATTTGGCTTTCTAATTTTTCATTAATATCTTTTAATCTAAAAATATCTGCAGGTGATTTTATTAATCCTCTTTGAGAAAATAATATTATTGATTGTTTTGATAGTCCCTCAATATTAAAAGCTCCTTTTGATACAAAATGGCATAATCTTTCAACAAATTGCGCCTCACATTTTATACCTCCAGTGCATCGCTTAACTACATCATCACCAAATTTTTCAATTGCACTATCACATATTGGACACTTTTTAGGAAAAACAAAATCCCTAACAAAAGAGGAATTTCTTTCGCTAAATTTTACTTCTACAATTTGAGGAATAACTTCACCTGCTCTTTTAATTTTAACAATATCTCCTATCTTAATATCTTTTCTAATTATCTCTTCTTCATTATGTAAGGAAGCTTTTGTTACTAAAACCCCACCAATATTAACAGGTTTTAATTTTGCCACAGGAGTTATTGAGCCAGTTCTACCAACTTGCACAAAAATATCTGCCACTAATGTTTCTGCATAATCTGCAGGAAATTTATGAGCTATTGCCCACCTAGGAGACCTACTTATGTTACCAATTCTTTCCTGAAAATCTAATTCATTGATTTTATATACCAAACCATCAATATCATAATCTAATTCAGCTCTCTTAAGATACATACTTTCATAATAATCTATAATACCTTTTGTGTTGTTAAGCAAAATTATGTTCTCATTTACATTAAATCCTAAAGATTTAAACTTATCCATAACCTCTTTTTGTGTTTTTGCACTACCAATTTTACCTCCCCATACAAAATAACTTAACTTTCTTTGACTGGTAACTTTATAATCAAGTTGGCGCAATGAACCTGAAGCAGCATTTCTAGGATTTGCAAAAACTGCTTTATTACTTTTTTGATTTTCTTCATTAAGCAATAAAAAATCGCTTTTTTTCATATACACCTCTCCCCTTACCTCAAATTCTTGATCAAAATCAACATTAATAGGAAAATTTTCTATTACCTTCAAGTTATCAGTTATTTCTTCTCCTATTTTACCATCGCCTCTTGTAGCCCCAGAAACCATTTCACCATTTTTATAATGAGCAGAAAAAGACACACCGTCAATTTTTGGTTCACAATGAAAATATATTGTATTGTTTAATTCTTGATTTAAATATTTATATACCCTAGACAAAAAATCAGATATATCTTCACTACTGAACGCATTAGCAAGCGAAAGCATAGGGTATGAATGTATTACTTTTTTAAACCCTTTTGCAACTCTCGCACCAACTTTTTGAGTAATACTATCTACATCCCTTAGATTTGGATAAAGCTCTTCAAGCCTATTCAACTCTAACCTAAGATCATCATATTCTTTGTCTGAAATCTTAGGCAAACTTTTTATATAGTATAACTCATCATGCTTTTTAATTTCTTTCCTAAGTTTCTCAACTCTATTTTTTGCTTCTGATAAAGTTAAATTCATATAATATAAACAAGATTAAATATATTAGATAACATATTAATAATAACCTACATAAATTTAAGCTATTACAAGATTAAATCTTATAATAAATCTACTTAGCTAGTTCGATAAAATATTCATCCTAACTCCTTAGGAATTTTTATAATATCATCATATTTATTAGAATTATTATAGACCATAATACCTATTGATTTTTTAGAAATTAATCTAGAATTTGTATTTGAATTAGATATTACTTTCGAATTTAAATTAAATGATTTATTAATTACACTCTTTTTACTAGTATTTAAAGCCATTAATAAACTTCCACTGGTTTTAGCTGTTTGTTTAATCTTTTTAATGTATTTACTACCATGATAAGGATTTTTTGAATGATACATTGCAACAGCTTCTTGCCAATTATTTGTTTTCAAGTAGTTACTCGCTAAATAATACGCAGAATATCCAACATTATAATATGGAGAAGCCATTTTCTCAATGCTTGAAAAATTATGCTTATGAAATTTATAATTTATTTGGTTACACCCAATATCAAAGTTTTCTTTACCACTTGCTACATATTTTTTTAAAGCACTAACTAACTCTGTCTTACTTTTAAAGTATTCTGACCTACCATTTATATTAACTGACCATGGCCATGGTTGAGCAGTTTTAGAAATATTATTATATCTACCAGATTCAACCAATGAAATTAGATATAAAAAATTCTTAGGTATATTATACTTTTTTTCAAAAATTTTAATTGCATTTAAACAGTGTATTGAATCTGAATGGTTATATTCAGATGCTTTTACATTGCTTTGAGTCATTAATACAAAAGCTATCACTAAAATAACTGAAATTTTTGTGGTTCTAATATCTTTGTTTTTGATTATTTTACAATAATAATAAATACTACCTATAGGAATGAGAATTATATACAATAAACCTATAATTGGCAGTAAGAACCATGGTTCAAATATAATACCTGTAAAAACAATTCCAGAAAGTATTAAAAATAAGTTAACTCTTTCCTTAGGAACACTTATTTTTTTTCCTGAATATATTGGAATCTTACTTATCATTAACAAGCCAATAAAAATCATGTAAAAAGCTATGAACCAATATGAATTTATTAATAAATTACTCTTAAATATCTCAAAAGAACACATTAATGGTATTAATAATAAACCAGCTGCAAATGGCATAGGAACACCAATAAAAAAATTATTCTTAACCTCTTTATTTTTACTTTCATGATCAAAAATTTGAGTATTAAACCTAGCAAGCCTTAGTGCTGAACAAGCAATATAAACTAAAACAATACCCCAACCAACACCTTTATATGGTATTTCCTTTAGAGACCATAAATAAACAGCAATAGCAGGTGCAACTCCAAAACTACATAAATCTGCTAATGAATCTAGTTGTGCTCCAAATTCACTTGTAGAATTTAATAATCTAGCAACTCTACCATCAATCCCATCAAGAAAAGCAGCTATAATTATCAGAGCAACAGCTATATTAAATTTTCCGTCCAAAGAATACCTAATAGATGTAATACCTAAACATAACGCCATAATTGTAATCATGGAAGGTATAAGCTTGGATAATGGTATGTTTATTTTTTTTGAAGTAAATGTCATTGATTACAATTATTTTTTATCACTAACTTTAGTATTTACTTTATTTTTACTAACTTTTACCTTTGATGCATTGGACTTAGTAGATTTATTTATATTTTTTTTATCAGTAGATATAGCTATAGATTTTGTAGAAGTTGATTTAGAAGATACAGACTTAGACTTTTTACTCTCTCTTAGTTCAGCAATAACAGACTCACCTCCTATCATTCTTTGGCCTTCTAATACTTTTATCTCAAAATGATTAGGCAAATAAACATCCACCCTACTTCCAAATCTAATTATACCAAGTCTTTCACCTGTTGATACTTTTTGATCTTCTTTTAAATCACAAACTATCCTACGCGCAATAAGGCCAGCAATTTGAATAACACCAACTTCTTGTTTATCATTTAATTCTAAAAGAATAGACTGTCTTTCATTATGCTCACTAGCTTTATCAAGTGAAGCATTGAAGAATTTACCATGATGATAACTAAGTTTTTTTACTTTAGCAGATATAGGTATTCTATTAACGTGGACATCAAATACATTTAAAAATATACTAATTTTATTAATCTCTTTATCATTACTTGCAATCTCTTTAGGCATTTTTGCTTTTTCAATTTTTTGTATAATACCATCGGCTGGACTAACTAAAACATTGTTTTGATTTGGAATAACCTTGTTAGGATCCCTAAAAAAGAAAATACACCATAAAGTTAATATAAAACCTATCCAACCTAACTGTTGAGACCACATAAAAAGTATTAAGGTAATAATTGCAAAAACACTTATAAAAAAATAGCCTTCTTTATGAATACTTGGAATGAACTCTTTGATAGAATCTAGCATATAATAATAAATATAAATTTTATTATCTTATAGCACATATACAACCCAACTCAAATTGAAAAATTTATATTATCTTCTATATTTTTACTTTACTTTTTTCTTTTTTAAAGTACAAGCAACATAAATTGTAATATTTTTAATGAACTTATTTTTTTTTATTATCACCATTTGCTTTGTCATTGCTCATACACAAAATGATCTCATATCTCCTACTTTCCCTGATATGATTAAATTTTTTAACACTAACTCTAGGATATTTCATTTAATGAGTAGTAGTTATTCCTTAGGTGTTGCTATAGGTAGCCTTTTTTTAGGTTCTATTTCAGATTATTCAGGTAGAAAAAAAACTTTATTAGTAGGATTACTTTTTTTAGTGTTTGGTTGCTTTTGTAGTATGCTGACTTCCAACATATATTATTTGATATTTTTTCGATTTTTACACGGTATAGGCACTTCTGCTCCAATGGTTATGTGTATTGCAATAATTTTTGATGTTTGCAACAAAGAAAAAGCTAGAACTTTTATTGGCTTGAAGAATGGAATATTGACTTTTGGTAAAGCAATCGCACCAGTAGTTGGTGGATATTTAGGCTTGTTAATTAGTTGGCAGTTTAATTTTTTATTGATTACAATCTTTACAAGTTTATCAATACTACTAGTATCAATATTTATCAATGAAACTGGTAAATTTAATAAAAATAATTCTAATCAACTAATGACTAACTTAAGTCAAATTTGTAAAAATTATATATTTTTACTCTCAGATAAACTGATGTTAGCATATCTTTTTGCACTTGGCTTTATGGCATGCAGCATAATCACTTTTACTTTAGGTGCTTCAATTATATATATTAATCATCTAAATGTTAGCAAAAGTATATATGGATATCATCAAGGAGGTGTATGGGCTGTATTTGGTATATTTTGCTTTTTAACACATTATATTATCAAATTTACAAATATTTCCGCAGCAAAAAAAATAGGATTTACTATAATGATTATTGGTTGCACATCACTTAATTACACCGCTTATATATATACAACTCCTCACTTAATTACACTTAGTATGATGATTTGCAGTGCAAGCTTTGCAATTTTAATAACAATTTTATTTACTGATGCAATGTCTCTTCATCCCAATATTAAAGGTGCAAGCTCATCAATAATCGCATCTACAAGAACTATCTTAGTAACAATCAGCATTGCATTAGCTGGTTATTTTTTTAATGGCACTATAATACCTCTTACAACAATAATTACCATTTTACTAAGTTTAACCATTATTATATATATATTCATAATCCACCCCAGAACACATTTGAAATGAATAAATAAAATAATATTAACTATAATTTATTATTGTAAGTTAATTATATGTGAAACAATGTTCTCCATATAGCTTGATAATATACTTCCCATGTAATTTAATGATAAAAAAATTGAAAAAAAAACGGCAATTATTTTGGGAACAAATGAAATTGTAGGCTCTTGGATTTGAGTTAAAGCCTGAATCAAGGAAATTAACACACCAACAAATAAAGCAACTAGTAGTAATGGCAAAGATAATTTTAACAATACCATTACACTATCTTGTGCTATATTGATGATATTTTCAGCATCCATAACTAATTAAATTGTTCATTAGAATTTTTATTTTTGTTGTTGTTATATAATGTCATAAAATCAACAGGAGAAATATATAGTGGTAAATATCCACCATCTCTAGAAATATCTGAAATTACTCTTCTAGCATAAGGAAAAATTATAGTTGGACACTGTATAAATATAACCTTTTCTCTCTCTTCATTATTCATACCTTTATCTAAAGTAAAAACCCCAGCATATTTTAAATCTATTAAATACTGAACATCTTCTTTAACCACTGATTTAACTTGAATTTCTAAAACAACCTCATAAGTCTCTTCCTGTATATTGTGTGCACCAATATCAATTGACACATCTACTTCAGGTTTTTCACTTCCCAATAAACTATATGGAGCTTTTGGATTTTCAAAAGATAAATCTTTGATATATTGAGCATTAACTAGTACACTACCATTAACATCTGATTTTTTTGACATATAATTAGATATATTTTTTTTATTTAATGATTTATATCAAATTTACTTGAAGAATACAAAGATAATATATATTTAAGTAAAGTAAAAATAAAAATGTAATTTAAATTTAAGGATATTTATGGAACTAATTTTTTTAGCAGCACTTACAGCTTTTATTATTTATAAACTTTTTCAGGTTCTTGGAAAAGAAGATGAAAATTTAAAAAAATTCACTCACATTGAACCAGTAGTTGATACAATTAAAAAATGTGTAAAACAAGTAAAAAATGTTGAATTTGAAATAATATCTCTTAAAGAAGCTAATCTTAATCCAAAAATAAAGAACGTATTTGAAAAAATTATCATAGAAGAAAATGAGTTTAGCATTAATAAATTTCTTAATGGTGCTAAAAAAGCTTTTAAAATGATTCTTACAGCTTTGAATAATGATGAAACTGAAACTTTAAAGAAACTTTTAGAAAAAAAACTATATGAAAAATTTACTAATGAAATAGCAAAAAGGAAAGAGAAGAAAATTAATTATGACGTTACATTAATTGGTATTAAAGACGTAAAAATTATTGATGCAAACATTAAAAATAATACAATAAATATTAAAGTAGAAATTCACAGTGAGCAAATTATACAAGTAACTGATAACAATAAAAACATCATATCAGGCAGTCCAAATAATATTTTACAAATTTTCGATATCTGGAACTTTAGCAAAAAAATTAAATCAGGAAATCTTTGGTTATTAACAGAAACTACCTCTAAATGACTCACCAGATACTTAAAAATTTAATATTATTAATTTTTATTATAGCTTTAAGCTCATGTTCGGGTACAAAAAAACGGAAATATAAAGTTAGAAAAGTTAAATTTTTTAAGACTGAATATAGCAAATTAGTTGGGTGGAAATATGATAAACATCTAATCAGTCTAAAAACTTTTTCTAATTCCTGTCAAAAAATTTTACAATTAAATAATTCTAACCCTGTAAGCACATTAACTAATATTGGAGGATCAGCTAAAAACTGGAAATTAATATGCAAAAAATTAGAAAGGGCTAAAATAGAAACGAATACAGGGGCCAAGAAATTTTTTGAAAGATGGTTTATTCCATATGTTATCTTTGATGGAAGCACTAATAAAAAGATAGGTAAATTTACTGGCTATTATGAAATTGAGATAAACGGAAGTTTAAAAAAAACTAGAAGATGTAAGCATCCTGTATATATGCCTCCAAAAAATCTCTCGACTCATCAAAATAGAGATTATCTTTCACACTCTTCCATTAATAAGGGTTCTCTTAGGAATAAAAATTTAGAGATTTTATGGGTTGATAATCACGCCAGGTTATATTTCATGCATATACAAGGTTCTGGACGTGTTAAGTTAGATAACGGTAATTTAATAAGATTAGGATATGCTGGACAAAATGGATTTGATTATACATCAATAGGACCTTACTTTAAAAAATATGATGCAAAAGGAATTAATTCTGCCTTAGACATGATAGAATGGCTCCATAGAAACCCTAGAGATAGCAAAAAAATAATTGAACAAAATCAATCATATATTTTCTTCAGAAAAATTAATGGCGATGGACCGATTGGAGCACAAGGCATAGCTCTTACTCCTGAACGCTCAATTGCGCTAGATAGTGCAATATATCCATATGGAACACCTATATGGATTGACACATCTTTACCTAAAACCAGAAATTACATTGATAGGAAATATAGAAGATTGTTTATTGCTCAAGACACTGGTGGAGCAATAAAAGGAGCTATAAGAGGCGACGTATTTTTTGGTCACGGAAAAAGATCTGAAGAATTAGCATGCTATATGAATAATCAGGGCAAAATATATGCTTTATTCCCAAGAAGTGTAAAAATTCCAAAATATTATAGAACACACTAACTTTAATAATTGTAATATATCATAAATTTATGTTTTCTTTAAGCTATCCAAGAACAAGATCCCACAGATTAAGAAGCTCTAACTGGAGTAGGGATTTATTTGCTGAAGCAACTATTTCTTCATCTGATCTAATACAGCCATTTTTCATTACTGAGGGCAATAATATCTCAGAACCTATTGATACATTGCCAGGTATATATCGGCATAGTGTAGATAATCTTGTAAAAAAAGCTGAAAATGCTAGAGATTTGGGAATAAAAGCCATTTTAATTTTTCCTCAAATTCCTAAAAATAAAAAAAGTGTTGATGCCAAAGAATCCTATAATTCTAATAATCTAATCTGCAAAGCCATTAAAGAATTAAAAAAACATAAACTTGATATTGGAATAATTGCAGATGTAGCACTCGATCCTTATACTTTAAATGGCCATGATGGAATCACTGATCAAAATGGAAATATTCTTAATGATGAAACAGTAAAAATATTATGCAAACAATCACTTACACTTGCAGAAGCTGGATGTGATTCAGTTGCCCCTTCAGATATGATGGACGGAAGAATTGCAAAAATCAGGGATACACTTGAAGAAAACTGCTTTTATAATACTAAAATTTTTTCTTATGCAGCTAAGTATGCTTCAAATTTTTACGGACCTTTTAGAGAAGCAATTGGATCAAAAAATTTTTTAAAAAACACTTCCAAAGAAACATATCAAATGAATTTTAGAAATTCAAAAGAATCAATACATGAAATTGGATTAGATATATCTGAAGGGGCCGATGCTATTATTATTAAACCAGGAATGCCTTATCTAGACATTATAGCTAGAGCTAGTGATAAATTTAATATACCTATTATTGGGTATCAAGTTAGCGGAGAATATTCTATGTTAAAAATAGCAAGTGAGAAACAAATATTTAATTACACTAAAGCTTTAATCGAAAGCCTGATTTCATTTAAAAGAGCAGGTGCTAATGCTATAATTACCTATGCTGCTACTGATATTGCGAAGCAATTAATGAATATTTAATAAGCTAAAACTATAAAATCAAGTTTTAGTATCACTTATATAAAGATTAATAGAAGCTTTGCAACTCATTAAAAATCACCTAAACTACAGATAAAAAATTAGAAATTTATATAAAGCTTAAATTTTTATATTGCTGAATATAGCAAATTATTTACTTTTACTAAAAGTGTTAAATTATATTACGTTGAATTTGAGAAAAAGTTATTTCATTTAAAATTTCACCATTTTTAAACACTGGTATTAAATGATTTTTTTCTTTAACATTAAGTTTGTCATGTATAGTATGATATTCATTATTTATTTTAATTAGCGATAACCTACCACATTTGGAATGTTTTTTAGGTTCTGTGATTGGAGATTTACAAACACCTTGCCAATCACAATTTTTCCTTTTTATTGCTGATAATTTCATTGCAAATTGTTGATTATCCCTATTTACTTTTTGCAATAAAGAAGCCCCCATGCCAAAAGAAATATTTTCTCCACTAATTTTTTTACCTTTTAAGACTTTAAGAATTTCTTCAATTTTTTCAATTGAAACTCTATCTCCGTGCAAAACATGTATAAATTTCGGAAGAACTTTATATCCTTTTTTATTTACCTCAAATCCAAATTTTTGCATTAATATTTCTAAAGTTTTTATAACAACTTCTACTGGATCACCACTGTCTGATCTTATGATTAAAGTATTACTTGAATTCTCTATGTTATTTTTAAGTTTACCTCCCCAAATTTTATCAATAGTATTCCAGTAATCATATGAATCACTTACAACTGCATATCTAGAATAATTTTCAAATTCACTAATCATATTCTGATAAGAATTCACCTCTTTATCTTTTCCCCACGAAATAATAGTTGAATGCTCAGCAGCTGGAATAGTAATATAATTATCTAAATCAGCATCATAATATTGTTTTATACATCGTAAGGCAGAAATAGTACTAGTTGAATAAAAATTAACTAAGTGAGACGCACCACCAATTTCAGAAGATTCATAAGAACTAACTCCTCTTGCACCAAAATCAGCAAGCATATATTCCAACCTCTTTAAATTATCAGATGTTTGTAATAAATAACTTTTTATAAGCTTTTTACATTCATAGGATAAAGTTGCAACAGTAGTAGGATACCAAATTGCCCTAAGCAAAGCAGTTTCTAAGTATGTTGGCAACCAAAAACACTTAGGATCAGTATTAGTAATTTGCAAAAGTACATTGTTGTTTGGCACTTTTGTTCCTTCGGGAACAGATTCTATATATATTGGTAAGTGCCCAGCATACTTATCTAATATATATTCCCAACCACTTTTATTAAATGGCACACCATGAATTTTTATTATTTCTTCTGCTTCATCTATATTTTCTTGAGTAATTGGTTTACAAAGATATTTTTTTAAAAACATTTGTAATCCAAAAAACAAGGTATTTTTAAATTTTCCTCCTCTAGACTCAATATAACATGATAAATATTCAGTAGCTTTTGGATATTGCAAATAATGTGAAGTTTTATATGAATCTGTATTTAATATTAGATTATACATTAAAAGAATGCATATATTTATTTTTTAATTCTAAATAATGTTCTGTGTCTAAAAAATCAATAATAAATTTTAATACTTCTTTTGAAACAAGATTTTTTATTTCTTTTCTTATTTTTTTTATATCTTTAATATTAAAAATAATATTTCTAATATTAACTGCATCAATGTCATAAATTTTTTGTATTTCAATATATTGCATATTATGAAACAATTTTAAATAATACGAAGAATCATCCTTTGTATGACCAATCAAAACCACTCTCTTATTATGCACAATCCTCTTTACTATTTGATTAATATGCTCTACCCAACATTGATCATCATCAAAATCATCTAAAGGCTCTATATACAATCTATTATTAATTTTATTGGAAAAACTGCCTATAATAAATTTTTTTCTCTCTAAAAAAGTAAAAGGATTTTTTAATGTTCTTGATTTATTTGCAGATCCACAAAAGACAATTAAATTATTAGAAATTTCAAGACCTTTTTCTATTATATATTTATGTCCATTGTGAAAAGGCTGAAATCTACCTATAAATATCAAGAAGTCATATAACATTAATTAATCAATACAATGAAATTTAATTACATACTGATACATTTAATTTTTGATTACAAAGAAAAATTACAATATAATTAACAGTGTTAAACTTGTAGTGAGGTTTTAATGAATATTATTTCAATAGTCACAAAGTTTCTTACCGACGTAGGTGAAACAAGGCTTACTTTATCCACTTTTAATTTTGCTAAATTGTTAGTAAAAAGAAAAGACGAATCAAAAGTCAAAGATTTGGACAAAACTGCAATAAAAAGTAAACCAAATAAATTTTTAGACATATTAACTTCACCTGGTGTTGGTACTATATTAACAGTCTTTGGTGTAATAACATGTTTATATTCTCCACTAGGCATTGCAATTGGTGGAACTGTAGCTGCAATAACAACTATTAGTTATTCACTCTCTATGATAAGATCAACCTTAAGGATGAGAACAATCAAAAATACTCAAAATAAAGATTTATTATTGGATACTATTAGTGCAAAAATTCAAATTTCTTCAGAAAGACAATTAAATCCACAATTTAAAAAAATGGTTAACGAAGAAATAAAAAAAGTAATAGATAAAGTAAGCGCTAAAATAAGGGCATCTAGGCAAGAATAAAAATAAGTGGTAGAACAAAAGCCTAAAAAAATAGAGGCTAATGATGCTATTAGAAAAAAAGAAAAAAAGAATAAGTAATGAAAAATGGAAAGAGCTAGTAGAAGAATATAAAAAAAGTAATGTAAGTAAATATGAATTTTGTAAGCAAAAGAATGTGCCGAGAAGTACATTTTATAAATGGCACAGAATTCTTGTAG
>NZ_RXFM01000022.1 GCF_003953955.1 Candidatus Aquarickettsia rohweri
AAAATTCATATTTACTTACATTACTTTTTTTATATTCTTCTACTAGCTCTTTCCATTTTTCATTACTTATTCTTTTTTTCTAATAGCATCATTAGCCTCTATTTTTTTAGGCTTTTGTTCTACCACTTATTTTTATTCTTGCCTAGATGCCCTTATTTTAGCGCTTACATAAAGCATGTTTTATAGCTTAATTATTATTTAAATCTTAGCCAATACAATGTAATTGAATATTAGTAAGCTACAAAGTATTAAAACTGCTTTCAAATTGTTTACCATTGAATAAAATTTAGAAAAATAGTATTTTGATCATTAAAAAACGTTTTTTCTATTTTTATATATGGCAGGACATTCAAAATTTAAAAACATAATGCATCGTAAAGGTGCTCAAGATAAAAAAAGAGCTAAGGCTTTTACAAGAGCAGTAAAAGAAATAATAGTTGCTGCTAAATCAGGCATGCCAGATCCAAATTTCAACCCCAGACTACGCACTGCCATAACAGCTGCAAAACAAGCAAACTTACCAAAAGATAAAATTGACAATGCAATCAAAAAGGCAACTTCTGCTGATAATGATGTCAATTATGATGAAATAAGATATGAAGGTTATGGACCTGGAGGAGTAGCTATTATAGTTGAAACCTTAACAGATAATAAAAATAGAACTGCAAGCGAAGTAAGAGCCGCATTTAGTAAAAATGGAGGTGCACTTGGTGAGCCAGGAAGTGTTGGCTATATGTTTAAAAAAGTTGGGTCTATTACTTATGAAGAAAGTAACTTGGATAAAAATCAATTAATTGATGATGCTATAGAATTTGAAGCAGATGATTGCACAGAAAAAGGTAACTTTATTGAAATTATTACAAACACAGAAAAATATTCTGAAATTAGTGATTCTCTTGAAAACAAATTTGGCAAACCATTTGAATCTCAAGTAAAGTGGGTGGCAGATACTTTAGTTGAATTAGATGGAGAAAAAAGTGAAAAAGTTTTTAAACTTTTAGAAGTACTAGATAATTTAGACGACGTACAATCTGTTCATAGCAATCATAAATTTTTAAGCTAATTTAAAATGTCGAAAAATATTATTGGCAGATTTTTAGGAATTGACCCTGGCTTAAATTTTACTGGGTGGGGAGTTATTGATTATATAAATAGTGATAAATTCAATTACATTGCATCTGGCATTATAAAAACATCTATCAAAATGGATTATCATTTTAGACTAAACCATATTTTTACTGAGGCTTTAAAAATAATAGAGTCCAACAAGCCAACTTATGCAGCTATAGAAGACACTTATGTTAATGTAAATAACAAAAGCTCAATTATGCTCGCCCAAGCTAAAGCAGCATCTATTATAGCTATTTCTCAAAATAACTTACCAATTACAGAATATGCAGCAAAAAAAATTAAAAAGACAATTTCTGGCTCTGGCAATGCAGACAAATCACAGATCATAAAGATGATTAGCTATTGGTTACCTAATGTAAAAATAAAATCTTCTGATGAAGCTGATGCACTTGCAATAGCTTTATGCCATGCTAATCATTATAAACATAATAAAAATCTATAATGTCTTTATTTATTAATTTAAGAACATTTTCTGATTATTCTATTGGAAAAAGTGTAATTAAATTAAATGATCTTGCTAAACATTGCCAAGAGAAAAGCATACCAGCAATTGCACTTACAGATTATAATAACTTATTTGGCTCATTAGAATTTTCACTTGAATGCATAAAAGTAGGAGTTCAACCAATTATTGGAGCAGTAATCACTATTAATATTGGTACTGAAAATAATAATAATTTGTGTGATATTTTACTCTTATCTAAAAACAGATGTGGATACGAGAATTTAATGAAACTAGTAACCACCTGTTATTTAAATGACTCAATCATACCACATGTAACATTAACAGACTTATTTGATAATTTTGATGGACTAATATTACTATCTGGTAGTAATAATTCACCTATTGAAAAATTATTTAATTTAGAAAAAAAAGAAGAAGCAAAAAAAATTATTGAATTATTTAACCATAATTTTCAAAATAACTTTTATTTAGAATTAAGTAGATCAGACAATGATTTTGACTATGAATTTGATAAATTTATAAAAAATATAGCTATTGAAAAAAATATACCAATTGTAGCTACAAATTCTACTCAATACATCAAACAAACAATGCAGGATGCACTCGATACATTAATGTGCATAACCACAAGTAGATATCTTATAGAAGAAGAAAGAAATAAAGCTAATCCTGAAGCTTATTTAAAAAGCAATCGTCAAATGCAAAAGTTATTTGCTGATATTCCTGAAGCAATTAAAAACACAGAGATCATTGCAAAAAAATGTTCTTTTATTCTTCACGAAAGCAAACCACTTTTGCCAAAATTTTTTCCAACAAAACAACAAGAATCTGAAGAATTAATAAGACAATCAAAAGAAGGCTTAGAAATCAGATTAAAAAATACAAATTATGATATTCAGAAAAGAAAAATATATTTTGAAAGATTAGATTACGAACTATCTGTAATAAATAAAATGAAATTTGGAGGTTATTTCTTAATTGTCTCAGATTTTATAAAATGGAGTAAAAAACAGCAAATTCCTGTTGGACCAGGAAGAGGTTCTGGAGCTGGATCAATTGTTGCATGGAGTCTACAAATTAGTGATATTGACCCTATAAAATTTGGGTTGCTTTTTGAAAGATTCCTAAATCCTGAAAGAGTATCTATGCCAGACTTTGATATAGATTTTTGTCAAGAACGAAGAGATGAAGTCATAAATTATGTAAAGAAAAAATTTGGTGAAGATAAAGTTGCACATATAATTACTTTTGGAAAGCTGCAAGCAAGAGCTGTTTTGAGAGATGTTGGAAGAGTCTTACAAATTCCTTACATGCAAGTGGATAAAATATGCAAAATGGTTCCAAATAATCCTGCAAATCCTGTGACATTAAAGCAAGCCATTGATATGGATAGAGAGCTTAAATCTCAAAGCAAAAGCGATCCATCTATTGAAAAACTTACATCCATTAGCTTAAAATTAGAAGGTGTTAATAGGCATATTTCAACACATGCAGCTGGAATAGTAATAGGTAATAAAGAGCTTTTAAAAATTGTACCTCTTTATAAAGATTCAAATTCCACAATGCCTATGGTTCAATATTCCCTAAAATATGCTGAAAAAATAGGTTTGGTAAAATTTGATTTTCTAGGACTAAAAACTTTAACTGTCATTTCTTGGACATGTAATTTAATTAAAAAAATTAATAAAGATTTTGATCTTCAAAATATCGCATTAGATGATAATAAAACTTATACAATGTTATCTAAAGGAGATTGCATGGGAGTTTTTCAATTTGAAAGTTCAGGTATGCGAGAAACAATTAAAAAAATCAAACCAGATAATATTGGTGATTTAATTGCATTAGGATCACTTTATAGACCAGGACCAATGGACAATATACCAAGTTATATCAACAGAAAACATGGGAATGAAGAAATTGATTATGTACATCCACTTCTCGAAACTGTATTAAAAGAAACTTATGGAATAATAGTATATCAAGAACAAGTAATGGAAATAGCTCAAATCTTAGCAAAATATACATTAGGAGAAGCTGATTTGTTAAGGCGAGCAATGGGTAAAAAAATTAAGGAAGAAATGGAAGCTCAAAGAAGCAAATTTATTACAGGGTGTATAGATAATAATATTAACAAAGAAAAAGCTGAAGAGATATTTAATCTTGTAAATAAATTTGCCAGTTATGGTTTTAACAAATCTCATGCAGCAGCCTATGCATATATATCTTTTCAAACAGCATATTTAAAGGCAAATTATCCTCTTGAATTTATCACTTCATCAATAAACCTTGAAATAGATAATACAGATAAAATTTATCTTTTTATTATTGAAGCAAAGAAATTTGGCATTAATATACTTTTACCAAACATAAACTATTCAAAATCAGAATTTGTTCTTGAGAATAATAAAATTAGATTTGGCTTAATAGGACTTAAAGGTGTCGGAAAAAAATTTACTGATTTAGTGGTTGCTGAAAGAGATAAAAACGGTAAATATACAGATATCTTTGATTTCATTGAGAGATTACCTGATGCGGGGCTTAATAAAAAAATTTTAGAGAATCTAATAAAATCTGGGGCATTTGATGAATTCGGGATAAATAGAAAAACTTTATTTATGAATGTTGATATTTTATTAAAATATTCAATTTCTAATACTCATAATGATGATCAACTTGATCTATTTTTTGATACAGCTAATAATTCAAAATATAGACCAGATCTCAAGCATTACACTGAATGGAATGAAAAAGAAAAGCTTAAAGTAGAATTTGAATCTTTTGGATATTATATATCTACCCACCCTATTAAAAAATACAGATGTTTTTTTGATAGACTGAATATTTCTCAATCTATTGATATTGAAAAAATCCAAAGCTCAATATCTAAGATAAAATTACTAGGTGTTTTAACTGTTAAAAAAATTAGGTCTACTCCTAGAGGTAAATATGCATTTTTACAAATCTCAGATTTAAATGGAATAATTGATTTATCAATTTTTGATGAAGCTTTACTCTATAAATCGAATGATCTCTTAGTGGAGGGAAATAGTCTATACTTTTCAGCAGAAGTAAGAAAGGATAATTCAGGTGTAAGGATTATAGTAGATAATATTAACAATATAGATCAAGCAATCAATGATTCTAATATACAGATTAAAATTATAATTAAAGAACAAAAACACTTAGAGTATTTACAAAAAACCGTTAATTATACCTCTGGAATTAAAATAAATTTATCTGCACAAAACGAAGTAGGGGATATAGTTAATTTTAAACAAACAAAAAACATGTATATTGATTTAAATGATTTGTATTATTTTCAAAAAAATAAATTAATAGAAATCTAACGTTCTTCTATAAAAATAAATTTCCTACTTTGAGATAAATTATTGAATTTAGTTGTTTTACTTAAATTTAAATAGATTCCAGATGCAATTGAAAATGCTAACATAGAAGAGCCTCCATAACTAATGAAAGGTAATGTCATGCCTTTTGTTGGAAAAATATTTAATGTAACGCCTATATTAAAAAGAAACTGCATAGAAAAATGCATCATAATCCCAAAAATTGCATATACATGAAATAGATTAGATATCTTTGTTAAACTCCAAAAACCTCTTAATATAAAAATTGCAAATGCAATAATAATTATTATGCAGAAAATAAGTCCAAATTCTTCTGCACCTACTGCGAAAATAAAATCTGTATGCGCATCTGGCAAAACATATTTTATAGTACCTTCTCCTGGTCCTTTTCCAAAAAACCCACCTTTTAAATAAGATGAAATAGATTTTTGAACTTGATAATTAGATGAGTTTACTGGATCAATAAACTTATCTATCCTTTTAGCCACATGTGGAAAAAATAAATAAGCACCATATATTCCAAAACAGAAAATGATTAATATAAATAATAACCATGATAATTTTATTCCTGCTATAAAAAACAAAGAAAATGTTGCAATCGTATTAGTAACAGTCATCCCAAAATCTGGCTGTAGTAATAACAAGATTGCAACAATAGTATTAAAAAATACACATATGCTAAAAATCTTAAAATTTATTCTAATTTTTTGATAAGAAAGAATAATTGCAATAAAACAAGTATAAAAAGGTTTTAAGAATTCAGATGGTTGTAAAGAAAATCCAAAAAGGCTAATCCACCTTTTAGACCCCTTAGTTGCATCACCAAAAAAGATAACAATAATAAGTAAAATTATTGTACATATAAAACCAATGAATATTACTCTTTTTATCGATTTCTCATTTAAAGATGCTAAAAATAAAATAATCACAATACTCACAAATAAAAATAATAATTGTTTTTTTACAAAATAATAATGTGATAGCCCTAATTTTTCTGCCACAGCTGAACCAGCTGAAGCAAGCAATAATATTCCTAAAAGCATAATAAAAATTATATTTATAAATGCCTTTATATCTATTGTATTTAATAATTTATTTTTAAATTCAATTATCAAAATCAAACCTAAAAATTATTTTCTAGAAAATTTCCACCTATTCTTATCCCATCATTATCTATTCCATGTGCTAGATATCTTGAAATATGATTAGTAACTTGAAATTTATATTTTTTTAACATTTCTACTGCTGATAACATGTCTTCAACAGGAACAACCTCATCTTCTTCCCCATGTATTAATAATATTTTTGTAATTTTATCAAAAAAATCACAATTCCATTCATTTTCAAATAATCTTCCAGAATATCCTATTATCAATTTAGGCTTTAATAATGTTTGCATTATCAAATATAATGCAAGCATTGTTCCCTGTGAAAAACCTAAAAGACATAAATCGCTTTCTATCAGATTATATTTTTTTAATTGTTCTAAAATAAATTTAATAATGTATTTTTCAGCTACTTTTATTTCATTCATTAAAGTTTTTTTTGATCTATCAACAAGACTAAACCATTGCTTTGCATCACTTCTTGGCATTCCCTCAAAATCAAACGGCGCATTAGGAGAAACAAATAAAGCTGAAGGCATAAATTTAGATAACTCTGGAGCTAAATTTATTAAATCATCTTTATTTGAACCATAACCATGAAGCATTACAATTAATTTCTTAGGTTTACCTTCATAGTTATAATACTGAGAATATTCCAACATAATTTAGGTATTTAATTTTTACAGATAATAACAACTTATGCAGTTAATAACAATAAAGATATATGTTCATTTTTAATCATAAATTTAATATAACACTAAATTTTCAATAAATTAATTATAATTGGAATTATTAATCTTGTAATTTTCATCAAAATATGCTTCAATCCAACACTATATTTTCGGCTATTATGAAATGGAGGGATGGCCGAGTGGACAAAGGCAGCAGACTGTAAATCTGCCCGCATTTGCGTACGCAGGTTCGAATCCTGCTCCCTCCACCATATCATCAATCAATAAAATTCAACAAAAAAATTTAAAACATTTAATTATGTTAATTTAAGCTTGAATTTTAATAAAGTATCAGATTTAAATATATATAATGTATATTTAATATGTGGGATCATAAATATGAATAATAAAAAGCTAAACAAACAACAAAAAGAAGCAGTAGCACTTCTATCAATAGGTACATTCCTTGAATATTTTGATTTAATGTTGTATATTCATATGGCAGTGCTTCTTAATGAATTATTTTTCCCTCAAACTAATCCTCTGACTGCGCAATTAATTACAGCTTTAACTTTTAGTTCAACATATCTTATGAGACCTGTAGGAGGAATTGTTATAGGTTGGATAGGAGATCAATTAGGTAGAAAATCTACAATAATGCTTACTATGTCCCTTATGGCTTGTTCCTGTATAATAATGGCAAATCTTCCAACATATGCAGAAATAGGCATAACTGCAAGCATTGTAATGGTATTATGCAGAATGGCCCAAGGCTTTTCTTCTTCATGTGAGTCTATAGGCGCACAAATTTATTTAACAGAAATGTTCAAACCTCCTCAAAGGTATATTTATAATCAAATTATTGACATAAGCATCAGAGTTGGAGGACTATTTGCTTTAAGTGTTGCATCCTTTGCTATTTCTATAAGTTTAAATTGGAGATTTGCTTTTTGGTTTGGTGCAATAATAGCAGTAATAGGTCTTATAGCAAGGACAAGACTTAGGGAAACACCTGAATTTGCAAATTATAAATCAAGAATGAAAAATAAATTTAAAAAAATTAAGATACTAAAGAAAAACTTCCTTAAATACGAAGAGAAAATAGATAAAAAAGCTGTGTTAGCTTATTTTTTGTTAAGCTTTGTTTTTCCAGTGGGATTATATACTTCTTTTATTTATTGCGGAAGTTTTATGAAAAGTCATTTAGGTTTTACTGCTGAACAAGTTATAAATCAAAATTTAAAAGTTACATTTCTTCTTGTTTTAGCAAGTGTACTGATAGCTTATTTAGTAAAAAAATACCATCCCTTAAAAATAGCTCAAGTTACCCTTATATTTTTTATTATATTTTTACCTTTTGCACCTTATTGTTTTAATAATATTTCAAATTCATTTTCTATGCTATTATTGCAATTAGTATTTCTTTCTTTTGTATTGAACCCAGATGGATCACTATCTACCGCTCTTTTTAAACATTTTCCTGTTTCTAAACGCTTTAGAATTATAGCAATAACCTTTGGAATTTCTTGTCCACTATCTACTATAACCGTCTCTCTTAGTTTAATTCCATTAACTAATTATTTTGGATATTATTGTATTTGGGTTATTTTTTTACCTGTTGTAATTGGTTATTTTTGGGCTATTCAATATTTAAGAAAATTAGAAATTAAAAAAGGCTCATACCTTAAATACCCAAATGAAAATCCACCAAAAGAAGACACAGCATTAAAAGAAGAAGATTTTAATTATGATGATTTAGAAGATGAATATGAACCATTTAAGAATAAATGTAAATATTCAGTACAATTGCTAGACACACTGAATGCTTTAAGCAAAGAAGAGAACAATAAAGTCAATATTAAGTTAGTTGAAAAATCCATAATATTTGCGAAAAAATGGCATGATAAACAAATGAGAAAAACAGGAGATCATCCTTATTATTGGCATCCCCTTTCTGTTGCTAATATGGTAGCAGAAAAGTATTTAAAAACTGACGTGATAGTAGCTAGTATATTACATGATGTTGTGGAAGATTCTGAATGTACTGTAGAACTTATAGAAGAAAAATTTAATAAACGCATAGCTCAAATAGTGGATAGATTAACAAGGAATAGGTTTATAAATGGTAAACATATAAAGCTTAGTTTAGAAAAAACATTAAATAATTTACAAAAATTAAATGATAATGAAGCTTTATTTATTAAACAAATGGATAGACTACATAATTTGCAAACTATAGAAGGATTAAGTCTAAAAAAGCAAAAAAAGATGGCAAAAGAAACTAATAATAGCTTTATAAAACTTGTAGCTATAATTGGGGATAAGTTAAATATCTATGGCAAAGTTCATCTTGAAAATAAAATGTTTAAATATTGTAACGATATTTTAAAAAGGCAAAAGAGATGATTTTTGAAAAAATCAAAACGTAAAAACGGCACTATCCACCAATAAATGCATAAAATCGATATTAAAAAATATTTTTAAACTTGACATTTTCAATATAAAAGAGCTAATCTTTTAGCTCAAAGTTAGATTATTTTAAATGAAGATTGCTATAATAGGATACGGTAAAATGGGCCAAATGATAGAGCTTGAAGCCAATAAACTATCTACTCCCGTATCAAAAATAATTAATAATTATACTGAATTATCATCTACTGAATTTGATAAAGATGAGGTGGCTATTGAATTTACTGAACCATCAGCTTGTTTAAAAAACATAGAAATTTTATCCTCAAAAGGAGTCAAAATAGTTTGTGGAACTACAGGTTGGGATGATAATATTAATGAAGTAAAGGAGATTGTCAAAAAACACAATACAGGATTTATATACGCATCTAACTTTTCTATTGGAGTGAATATATTTTGGAAAATTATTGAAGAAACTTCGTCAATTATAAATAAATTTGACCATTATGATATCATGGGACATGAAATTCATCATAATAAGAAAAAAGACTCCCCCTCAGGAACAGCACTCACCACAGCAAAAATTATTACTAATAAAATAGATAGGAAGAAACAAATAGTTACGAATAGGATAGATGGTGAAATAAAACCAAATGAACTTCATTTTAGTTCTTCAAGATGTGGCAGTATAATTGGAAAACATGAAGTAATTTTTGATAGCCCTACAGATTCAATTAGAATTTCTCATGATTCTAAAGATAGAAGCTCATATGCTATAGGAGCTATAAATTGTGCTAAATGGATTAAAAATAAAACTGGATTTTATAGCATAAAAAATTATATGGAGGAATTACTTAATGAATAAAAATTTTTCTGGATTATTTACAGCATTAATAACCCCATTTAATAATGATAAATCTATTGATTATATATCTCTTGAAAAATTAATAACAGAACAAGTTGAAGCAAATATAGATGGCATTGTTATTTTAGGAACTACAGGAGAGAGCCCTGTTATTGATGAAAATGAATCAGATGCGATCATAGAATTAGTTGTAAAAATTGCTAAAGATAAAATAAAAATCATTGTTGGAACTGGAAGCAATAACACATCTCAATCAATTAAAAAATCTATTAAAGCTCAAGAATTAGGAGCTGATGCTATACTTTCCGTAAATCCATATTATAACAAACCCCCTCAAGAAGGGATGTATCAACATTTTTCGCAAATTGCTGATTCTGTAGATATACCTATAATTTTATATAATATTAAAGGTAGAGCTGCTGTTAATCTCGAAACCCATACCTTGATTAGATTATCGGAGCATAAAAACATAATTGGAGTCAAAGAAGCAAGTGGTGATTTAACCCAGATTATGGATGTAATAAATAATGCACCTAAAGACTTCATTATTCTATCTGGAGATGATTCTTTGACACTGCCCTTAATGTCTTTAGGAGGACATGGAGTTGTGTCAGTAATATCTAATATATTTCCACGAGAAATGAAAAATATTGTTTGGCAATGCTTCACAAATAATTTTGAAGCAGCAAGACAAATTCATTATAGATTACTGAAATTTATGAATGCACTTTTATCAGTATCCAGCAATCCAATTCCTGTTAAAACTATACTGGCTTATATGGAAAAAATTAAAGAAGAATTTAGATTACCGTTACATGCACTAGATAACCAAAAGAAAAAAGAAATAATTCAAATTTACCAAGAATGCAATAATGGTTGATTTTTATAAATATCATGGATTAGGCAATGATTATATTGTAATTGATCCAGCTAAGCTAAGTTTTGATTTAGTGTTAAATGAGGAAAATATAAAATTAATATGCCATAGAAATTTTGGGATTGGATCTGATGGCATACTCTTTGGACCAATAATCAAAGATAACAAAATATCATTCAAAATTCTCAACCCTGATGGCTCTGAAGCTGAAAAAAGTGGAAACGGCATAAGAATATTTGCATTATATGTTATTGATGAAGGTTATGTTACAAGCGATAAATTTGATTTATATACTAAGGCAGGAAAAGTAAAAATTGAGGTCATTGATAAAAATACAAATTTGATTAAAGTATCAATGGGACAATATTCATTTATAAATCATAAAATACCTGTAAAATTAGACTGTACTGAAGTACTTAACCAAGAAATCGAACTACTTGGCAAAAAAAAGATAATTAATTGTGTTAACATTGGAAATCCACATTGTATTTTAATCAAAGACAAAATATCTAAAGATTTGGCATTGAAATTAGGACCTATACTGGAAAATCATGCAATATTTCCAAATAAAACTAATGTTCAGTTTGTAGAAGTTTTAGATAGATCAAATATTAAAATCGAAATATGGGAAAGAGGTGCAGGATATACTTTAGCATCAGGCACAAGTAGTTGTGCTGCAAGCTGTACTGCATATATACTTGATTTTATAGACAATAATGTTACAGTAGAAATGAGAGGTGGCAAAGTTTTTGTAGAAATTATAGGCCAAGAAGTGTTTTTAACAGGGGAAGTATCTAGAATTTCAAAAGGTGTATTCGCCGGTGAATTTATAAAAAAATTAGTTAAATATTAAAATTATGGAAATTAAATATTCTAAATTAATCAACAAAACAGAAAAATACGCTTTTGCTGAAATTAATAGAAAAGTTAGTGATTTAAAGCAAAAAGGCGTAAAAGTTATAGATTTCGGTGTAGGAGATCCTAAAAGCCCTACTCCAGATTTTATCACAAACAATCTTTCAAAATTTGCAAAAAACAGAAATACTTCAGGATATCCAAGTTACATTGGAGATATAAATTATAGGAAAACTTGTGCTAACTATATGAAAAGAGAATATAATGTTGATTTAAATCCGGAAACTGAAATTTCATCAAATATAGGGTCAAAAGAAGCAATTTTTAATTTTCCTATCGGGTTTGTAAATCCTGGTGATATAGTAATTTGCCCTACACCTGCTTATCCAGTATATAAAACAGGCACTAGATTCAGAAATGCTGAAATACACTTTACACCACTTCTTGAAAAAAATAATTTTTTAATTGATTTTGCACTAATACCAGACAATATATCTAAACAAGCAAAAATTATTTGGACAAACTATCCCAATTCACCTACTGGAGTTTCAGCAACCAGAGAATGGTTGCAAGTTCTTGTCTCATGGGCTAAACATTATAATGTTATTATTGCTGCAGATGAAGGATGTTATAATGATATATACTTTAAAGAAAAACCTATAAGTCTGTTAGAAATTCAAAAAGAAGGTGTTATTACTTTTTACTCACTTTCAAAACGAAGTAATATGACAGGCTATAGAGTTGGATTTGTCGCAGGAGATGAGAGAATAATTTCTGGTTTTAAAAAAGTAAAAACTAATATTGATTCTGGAACACCTACATTCATTCAAGACGTTGCATGCTTAGCTTTAGAGGATCAAGTTGAAGTTGCAAAAATGAGAGAAGAATATAGAAAAAAACGTGAAATTATGATAGATGCATTAACTTCTTGCGGTCTAGAAGCCCCAATAGGAGATGCAACATTTTATTTATGGCAAAAAGTTCCTAAAAACTTTAATAGTATAAAATTTGCTGAATTACTTATAGAACTTGGAATTATAGTAACACCTGGTCAGTTAATTTCCGATGAAGCTAATGGAATAAATCCTGGCCTTCAATTTGTAAGACTTGCACTTGTTCCAATTATTGAAGAAGTTGAAGAAGCTGCTAAAAGGATTAAGGATAATTTGAAAAACATGCTTTAAATTAGCTTATATTGATTTACAAGAGAAGTTTTAAATGAGCTTATCTGAAGAAGATATAATAAATATTTTAAAAGAAAGTAATTTGCCAGGCGATATTGTTGGGATTGGTGACGACTGTGCTGTTATACCAAAAAATAAAAATATCTCATGGTTGATTTCAAATGATGCATTAGCTGAAGATGTTCATTTTTCTTTAAATACAATCACAGCTTATGAATTAGGAATTAAATCAGTAAAAGTCAATGCAAGTGATATTGCTGCAATGGGTGCTACTCCAAAATTTATCTTTGTAGCATGTGCTATTCCTCAAAATATTGACAATTCATTCATTAAAAATCTTATTGATGGAATTAAACAACAATGCAAAAATTATAATATTTACCTTTTAGGAGGAGATACAACAGCATCTAAGTCAAAATTATTTATATCCATAACAATTATGGGAGAATCTGAAAGCAAAAAAATTAAATACAGATCTTCTGCAAAGATTGGAGATTATATATGTATAACTGGTAATCCAGGCTTATCTGCTGCTGGATTAGATTTAGTGTCAAATAAAATTATGCGAAAAGAAAAGGAAGAAAATGACTTAATTCAATCTCATATTTCTCCTTATATATACATAAATGAATCTAATTTTTTAGCCAATTTTAGCGAAGTAAAAGCTATGATTGATTGTTCAGATGGTTTAAACAGGGATTTAACTAGGATTTGTGAGCAATCAAATTGCTCAGCAAATATTAACTTAGAAAAAATACCTGTAGATAAAAATTTATTAAAAGTTTGTCAAAAAAATAATTCAGATTTAAATAGATATTTATTATCTGGTGGAGAAGATTATTATTTAATATTTACAATTAATAGTAATTTTTACGAAAAAATTAGTAAAGAATATTTATCTAAATTTAATAAGAAGTTTTATAAAATTGGAGAAATTGTAAAGAAAAAAGGAAAATTAATTTCATATTTTCAAAATGAAATAGAATATAAAAATCCATATGAAGATTTCGACCATTTTAGGAACTTTGTTGCATAAATCAAGGCAATAATGAGATTGATAAAGATTATATCAAATTAACTCAATTCAATGATACTTCTGAAACAAGAATATAATTACACTCATACAAAAAACTCCTGATAGCTGTAGCGGCTTGATTTTATAAATCTTTAGATAAACTTTGCATAAGCATATTTATACAGTTTCCTGGGATTTATCACCTTTCTTTTGATATTTATAAAGTTTTAAGTCAAGCTGATAACGTATTAAGTAGACTTTTTTGATTAATTTAAAGTAAACTTAGCATAGCTATTTTGTTTAAATAACTTATCTAAATCTTTATCAGTGCTAGTTATCCAAATTTGCGTAAACGCTAAAATATCCCCATCTTGACAAGTATTATCCGCCTTTCTTTGGGTTTCTTAAGTTTTTTGATAATTCTAAAAAAAATTTAATTTGATGATATTTTTTTATCAATATTATATGGAAGTAAATTTACTAACTCTTTTGGA
>NZ_RXFM01000023.1 GCF_003953955.1 Candidatus Aquarickettsia rohweri
ACAGATGTTTCTACACCAGCTTCAATAGGAATTAAATAATCAGATAAATTTGCAATTGAACTGTTCAAATTATTAATCAATCCAATTGTTGTGACATTTTGCTTTTTTGCCTCCTTTAGTGCAGATAGTGTATCTAAAGTTTCTCCAGACTGTGAAATAAAAATATAAACTCCTTTTTTATCATAAATTACATTTCTAGCTCTAAATTCTGAGGCAAAATCAATTTCAACTGGAATTTTAGCATAACTCTCAAACCAATATTTTGCCACCATACCTGCATTGTAAGAGCTTCCACATGCAATTATAGAAATTTTACTAACATTAACCCAATCTATAGAACTTAAATTGTCAACATACTCTCTAGAAACCATACTTTGTAAAATATTTTTTAATATAGTAGGCTGTTCACTAATTTCTTTAAGCATATAATTTGGAAATTTTCCTAAATTATTATCTATTTGCTTTTTTTTGACTATTTTTTCATTTCTTGTAATTCTCTGCTTACTATTTCCACCAAATACCTCATAATTTTCTTTAGATATAACAGCTATATCACCATCTTGTAAAACTACCATTTTATCTATAAAATAAGCTAAGGTATTAATATCTGATGCTATGTAATTCTCATGTTCACCTAACCCAATTGCTAGTGGAGAACCATTTTTAGCACAGTAAATATTATTTTGATCTTGAATGAATATAACTGCTATTGCATAATTACCAATAATATCATCAATTGCCTTTTTAAAAGCATCAAAATTACTATGCTTTAAATCTATATAATATTGAATTAAATTTAATATTACTTCAGTATCAGTTTCACCATAAAATTTATAATTTAATTTTATTAACTTATTCTTAATATCTTTATAATTTTCAATTATTCCATTATGCACTAAAGCTATATTATTATTTGAAATTGGATGAGTATTTTGTAAATTCACTTTTCCATGAGTTGCCCATCTAGTATGACCAACAGCAATTTTACCATCACTGGGCTGTTCGTTTGCTTTATTTTCTAAGTTTAGAACTTTACCTAAAGCTTTAACTACTTTTAGATTGTCACCATCATCAATAAATGAAATTCCAGCTGAATCATATCCCCTGTACTCTAAAAAATGTAACCCTTTTATAACTTTCCTTACAATGTTTTTCGTACTATTTAAACAAAAAATTCCACACATATATATATTTTCTTTACTTTTTGATTTATATTCTTAACAAAAATTACTTTAATAACTAGAATTTACAATAAAATGATTATTGCATAATATTACTAAATAATATTAACTATAAAAAAATAAAATAATTCTCTGTGTAAATTAAAATTTGAATTATGTCCAGCACCTTGTTATTTGATTTATTACTAAAAAACAATTCTACCATGTATATATTGGGAGAAATCGCAGTAATTTTAGTTGTAGCTTTTATCCTAAGTAAATTAATAAATAAATTTTATCGTAAATTTAGTAAAAGTAAACATACTAAAAGCTTATATAGTTCACTTATTAATTCAATAAAAACTCCTTTAAAAATTTTCATTTGGATATTAGCGGCCTCTTATATAGTAGTGTTAATTAATAAGTTTTTAAATTTCGATATTTTAAATTCAGTTTTATTAGCTAGAAAAATAGCTTTTATTGCTTTGTTAGGTGTATTTTTATTTAAAATAGTTCATGAATATGAACTATACTCAAAAAAAGCAAATGACCTTGCAAACAGAACTAATATTCCAATTGGCACCTTATGCAGAATATTAAAAATATTAGTTGTTATTTTTGTATTACTCACCACAGTTGAAACTTCTGGAATCAATATTAGCGGGTTACTAGCCCTTGGTAGTGTTAGTAGAATAATATTAGGTTTTGCATCTAAAGATTTGCTTGCAAATTTTTTTGGAGCTACTTTGGTTTATTTAGATAAACCTTTTGAAATTGGTGATTGGGTTCGATCTCCTGATAAAAATATTGAAGGAACAGTTGAAGCTATTAGTTGGAGATTAACAAAAATAAGAACTTTTGATAAACGTCCACTATATGTACCAAATTCTATTTTCAATTCTATAGTAATTGAAAATGCTTCAAGAATGTCACATAGGAGAATTAAAGAAGTTATTGGAATTAGATATTGTGATATTCATTCAGTAAAACAAATAATAAAAAATGTAAAAGATATGCTAATGAATCATGATGAAATTGCATCTGATCAAACTATAATAGTAAATCTTACACAATTTAACCAGTCTTCAATTGATTTTATGGTATATACATTTACAAAAACCACCAACTGGATTAAATATCAAGGTGTAAAACAAGATGTGTTACTAAAAATTAGTGAAATAATTGAAAATAATAAGGCTGAAATGGCATTCCCTACTCGAACTGTATACCTTGACAATAATGAAATAGCTGTAAATGCAAAAGATAATAAACTGCTCGATAAACCTTAAAACAAATTAAAAGATTCTTGTTTCTACTTTATCTTAACCTTTACCCCCTCAGTAAATTTTAACATTCGATTATTATTATTAAAATTAAATCCAAAAGCTTTTAATTCCATATTATGATAATTTATAGTTATTGCTTGATCAGAAGAAATTATATAATTATCATAATCAATTAATATTTTATTGGATAATATTTTAAATTTATCATTATTATTAGCTTTTATATTACCATTTAAAAATACTTTTTTTGTATCCATTTTTAAAACTGCATTATCAGCCAAAAAATCAAAATTTGTATTTTGATTTAATTTAATATGTCCTAATATTGATGTCAAATTTATAAGATAATTTACTTTATTGGCACTTTTAGCCTTAAAAGTTATTTCTCTATTATTCTTATCTCTAAAAAAAAATTCAGGATTTGTGATTGAAGTCTCATATTTTGATTTAAATAACTTTGTAGATTTACCTTCATTAATAAATATATTTTCAGATTCCAATATATTATTATAATAATTGACAATAACAGATACTATCATACTTATCATGATAATTATAAGGCATAATTTTACAAATTTTTTATGCTTCACTATACTATTCCTGCCCTTATTAAATCATGCATATGAATTATACCAATTGGCTTTTTATCTTTTATAATAAAAATCTGAGTAATACTACGTTCGTTCATAACATATAGTGCATGTGATGCAAAAATATCTTTTTCAACAACAAAAGGCTTATCACTCATAATATCTTTTGCACAAACATTTTTAAAATCCATATCAATATGCCTCCTCAAATCACCATCTGTAACAATGCCGATTAACTCTTTATTTTCATTTAATACCCCAGTACAACCAAAGCCTTTTTTTGTCATCTCAATTATCACCTCAATTCCAGAGTTATTGATATCCACTGTTGGAATAGATTCATTTTTATGCATTAATTTTGATACTTTTAATAATCTAGCACCAATTTTACCACCAGGATGTAAAATCTTAAAATCTTCTTTAGAAAAATTTCTAATTTTTTGCAAAGAAATTGCAATGGCATCCCAATAAGAAATCATCATTATTACAGAAGTTGATGGAGCATCTATATCAGATGCCTCTTTACTATTAGGTAAAATAATAGGCAAATCAGATATTTTACTAAGAACAGAATTATGCTTTCTAGTTACCCCAACTATAAAAATATTAAACCTTTTACAATAATCAATAATCGTATTTAACTCATAAGTATCACCCGAATTTGAAAGTAAAACCACAATATCTTGCTTAGTAATCATCCCAAGATCACCATGACCAGCTTCCGCAGGATGTATAAAAAATGAAGGCGTCCCTGTTGATGATAAAGTGGAAGAAATTTTTCTAGCAACATATCCACTCTTACCCATCCCACTTAAAATCAGTCTTCCTTTATTATTAATAATTTTTTTTATTACATTATAAAAATCTGAATTAATTGACTGTTTTAAGTCCATTAACCCATTAATCTCATCTTCAATTATCTGCTTACCAATAAAAATTAATTCAGATTCCTTTTGCATACTATTATTTTTTAAGATATTTAAATAAACTCAAAACAATATTAACATAAGTTGTGCATATTGTAATTAACTTGTACTAATTAATAAACAAAGTAAATTTAAAAACTTAATGAAAAAAACTTTATTTTTAATAATATATTTTACGTCAACTTTCTTATCATATTCCAATAACTTAAATTTGATAAATAAAGTTGAACAATATTTTAATAATATAGAAACTTTATCTGCAGAATTTAATCAGTATTCATTATCAAAAGATCAAAAGTTTTCAACTGGAAAATTATACATATCTAAACCAGGTATGCTAAAATTTGACTATCTTACTCCAAAAAGATTAACTATAATTTTAAGAGGAGGCAACATAATGTATCATAATCATGAACTTGATGAAATTTCCTATATAAAACAAGATAATTATTTTTTTAAGATACTTTCTGAAAAGAATATTAAACTAAATAATAGAGTTAATACTATTAGTCTAAATAATAATAACATTCACATGTATATTGAAAAAAAGATAGATGACAAAATAACAAAAATTAACATGATTTTTTTGCAAGATCCCATACAGTTAAAGGAAGTGCGTATAAAAAATAATGATACAGAAGATTATACTTTGCAGTTTAAAAATATAAAGTATAATCAAAAGTTTGATAGTAGATTTTTCTCTTTTCAACATCCTAAATTTTACTCAGCACCATATACACATGAACATAAGAACTAGATTTGCTCCAAGCCCTACAGGAAAACTCCATATAGGTGGAATCAGGACAGCAATCTTTAACTGGCTTTTCGCAAGAAAAAATAAAGGAAAATTTTATCTAAGAATTGAAGATACAGATAAAGAACGTTCAAAAGTAGAATATGTTGATTCAATAAAATCAGGTTTGCAATGGTTAGGTTTAAATTGGGATGATGAAATAGTGTTTCAATCAGAAAACAAAAATAAACATATCGAAATTATTAATCATTTATTAAAACAACAGAAAGCCTATTATTGTTACGCTACACAAGAAGAAATTCAAAATTTTAAACAAAACAACCCAGGAAAAAAATTTATAAGCAAATGGAGAGATAAGACTTCTAATAGAATTAATAATAATTTAAAGCCGGTTGTAAGGTTGAAAACACCTTTAACAGGCGCTATAATTTTAAATGATAAAGTGTTAGGAAAAATAGAAGTAAATAATTGTGAAATTGATGACATGGTAATTATGCGCTCAGATAACACTCCCACGTATAATATATCATGTGTTATTGATGACCATGACATGCAAATATCACATGTAATAAGAGGAAATGATCATTTAACTAATACCTTTAGGCAAATACAAATTCTAAATGCATTAAATTGGGAAAAACCAATTTATGCTCATATTCCTTTGATTCATGGAAGCGATGGTAATAAAATGTCTAAAAGAGATGGTGCAATAGATGTTAATGAATATAATAAATTAGGTTATTTACCAGAAGCAATTTTCAATTACCTACTAAAATTAGGTTGGAGTTTAGGAGATGAAGAAATAATCAGTATCCAAAAAGCTTTAGAAAATTTTGATTTAAATCAAATTAACAGATCTCCTGCTAGATTTGATATTGATAAGTTAAATTTTATAAATCAACATTACATTAAATCATTAAATGATACCGTTATTTATGAAGAACTAATTAAAAAAATTGATCCTACATTACTAAATAACAATACCTTAGAAAAAATAAAAAAATCAATTCCTCTAATTAAATCAAGAGGGCAAACTATTAATAATTTAGTAGACTTAGCAAATATTTTCATCTCTTATTCATCTCCTACAGATGAACAATCTCAAAAAATATTAGCATTAAAAGAATCTAAAGAAATTTTAGAAAAATTATTGATGATTATTGAAAAAATTGAAAATTGGGGTTCCGAAACACTTAAAAATGAATGTCAAGCTTTAGCAAAAATATTAAAAATAAAATCACCAATTATTATGAAAACATTGAGAGCAGGTGCATTAGGAACTTTTAATTCACCACCTATATATCAAACGTTAGAAATTTTATCAAAAGAAGAAGTTGTCAATAGAATGACTAAAACTATTAATACTTTAAATCATAATTGAAATTCTTTTAGGTTTAAGTTAATAATTAAATTTATAGTGATTTAAATTTAGTAAACTCAAGTTGTTTAAAGTACTTTTATTAATAATAATTTTTATTATTGCAGTATTCTCATTATTGATATTTTTGGCTTTTAGATTGATTCTTTATCCTTTTAGTGTTAAAAAAGATCACCATAAGAAAAGTATAAAAAATGTAAAAAGTATTGAAGAGAACGATCTTTAGCACTTTTTATGTGACTATAAAATTATTGATAAAATAAATCATGATAAGTGAGTTTAATTCTTTAAGATTAATCAATATTACAAAAATTATTTTACTAATATTAAGTGTTATATTATTGATATTAATTTTATTTTTAATGAATTTTTATCCTAACGAAAAAAATGATTATACAAGTAAAATAGAGATTTCAGAGATTTATAAAACAAATAAAAAATTTCAAGAAAAAATAAAAAATATTGAAATTCTGTTAAATATATTAGGTAGAGTTATTGTTGAAAATAATTATAAGAGCCCACAAAAAATTAATTCAGTATTTTCTAAATATATTGATTATTATGAAAATCATTTAGATATTGCTACTAAAAATGATAATCCTCTTTTAATACAATACCTATATAATAATTCAAATATAAAAATAGATAGATTTAGTGGTATTGAAAAATACAATCAAAACTCTAATAATTACGATGATTTAATGAAAAATGCAAAAAACAATAGCTGGAAAATAATTTTTGATAATACAAATAAATTTTTATTAAAAAATGACTATATTTTCTCTATTGCATTTGGCATAAAAAATAAAAACAAAGATTTTCCTGGCATGTTCTTAGTTCATTTAAATAAGGATCATCTTAATAATTTCATTAATTATCCAGGAAATATTTTTGTATTTGATGAAAAATGTAATCTACTATTTGTAAACAATGCAATAGAATTAACTAATAAACAACATCAAATTGACTGCCACAATAATAATTATAATAAAGAATCTAAACAAATAAATAAAATTATAAATAATAACTCAACTAATTCATATAACGTTAATTATAAAGATTTAATATTTCTTTTTGAACCTAGTAAATTTATACCTTATAGCTTTTTCTCAATCGTAAAAAATAACTTATATTTATTTTTAGTTATTATATTAGTATTAGTTATCACGTTATTTACTTCTATAATATTATATGCATTACATTTAAAAATTAGAAAACAAGAAAAGCTATTTGATTATTATACTAGTGATCATAACTTAAATATTAATGAATTTTTAGAAAAAATTAAAGATCTGAATTACCTTATAGAATCTGATAAAGAGTTAACTAATGAGTTAAAAATAATATCTAACTTAATACCTGTACTATCTCAAAATATTAGCAGCAATATATATAATATAGTTAATACATCTAAAAAATTACTAGAATATTGCAAACCAAATGTTGCAGAAGTAAAAGATTTAAAAAATTTGTATCATCAAGTTATAAAAATCGAATATAAAAAATCACTATATAAGAACTATAATAATGTTAATATCTATCAAAAATCATCTCAATTACCTATAAAATCATTACTTCAAGATTTTAACAAAGATTTAAAAAATCATAAAATTCATTGTAAATTCTTAAAAAACTGTTTTATATCTGATCTCAAAATTTTAGGAAATTCTAACTTAATCAAAACAATGTTGATTGAATTGATTAGTAAATTTTATGAAACTTGTGATGTTAATTTTGTTACTATAAATACACAAGATGATTTAAAATTAAAAAAAGTAGCTATTACATTAGAAGGAAATTTAAACCTAGATGAACTTGATAAGGCTGTATTGAGAATTGATTTTCCAAAAACAACAATAATAAATGATATTCTGCTTTCTAGTAAAGGATTATTGTTTGCAAAATTTATAATAAAAATCCATAATGGAATTCTTAAAGTTAAAAAGACAAATAATAAAGTTCTAATAAAACTTTTATTTAACAAAATTTAAATTTCTTTGCTTTCAATTTGAGTTATTATAATATGACTTTAAAACCTATTTGTTTTTCGACATATGAAATATAATATAGCTGTTATTGGTGCTACAGGCAATGTTGGCAGAGAAATTCTAAATATTTTAACAGAATCTCAAATAATAAATATTAAAGAGATACATGCCATTGCTTCTGAAAAATCTATTGGAAAAGAGGTTAGTTTTGGAAATAAAAAATTAAAAACTAAACCATTATCAGGTTTTGATTTTAAATATATTGATTTTGCTTTTTTTGCAACTAATGTAGATGTATCAAAAGAATATATTCAAAAAGTAAGTACTAAGGTAAAATTGGTTGTAGATTTATCATCACATTTTAGAATGAATAAAGAAGTACCATTAATAGTACCAGAAGTAAATTTAGATTCTCTAAAATTAGCTACAAAAACAAAAATTGTAGCAAATCCAAACTGTGTTGCTATTCCTCTTGTAGTTACATTAAAAAATCTACATGATTTCGCAAACGTCCAAAGAATAGTAATATCAACATATCAATCTGTTTCTGGTGCTGGAAAAAAAGCAATGGATGCTTTATATTCACAAACAAAAAATAAATTAGTTAATGCTTTTTCAGAAAGCAATCAAAGAGAAAAAATAGCATTTAATCTAATTCCTAAAATTGATGATATTACAGAAAACGGATATTCTAAAGAAGAGATAAAGGTAATAAATGAAACTAAAAAAATATTATCTAACGACATAGATGTAACTGCTACATGCGTCAGAGTACCTGTTTTTGTTGGGCATAGTATATCAGCTAACGTTGAGTTTTCCAAAAACCTTTCAGTATCTCAAGCATATAGTTTATTAAATAAGTCAAAAGGAGTGATTACAAATAAAACAAGTAAATACGATTTCTTTACGCCTATAGATTGCATGGGAAAAAATGAAGTTTTAGTATCAAGAATTAGACAAGATACTACAAATAACATTTTAAATTTGTGGATAGTATCTGATAATTTAAAGAAAGGAGCTGCACTTAATGCAGTGCAAATTGCTGAAAAATATATTGAAAATTATATTTAATATGAATTTTTTAAATAAGAATTTTTTGAGCTTAATTTTATTTTTATTTATTAACTTATCTTTTGCTGATGAAAAAGCTAAAGACCCTGATACAGTTGAATCAGTCTTAAGAAAGTTTAAACTTATGCAAAACACTTCTAAACAGAATTTAACGCAAGCAATAAAATCTAATAAATCTAATCTTTCTAAACCACAAATTGAAAGTTTTTTAAAATTATCTCAAAATTCAGGCCAACCTATTAATTTAGTTGAACATTTTGGAAATAATTTTAGTGGATTAGATTTATCTGGGCTAGATTTTTCTAATACTATTCTATATAAAGCAGATTTTTCAGATTCAAATTTAACAGATTGCACATTTGTAAATACATTTTTAGAAGAAGCTAACTTTAATAATGCATTATTAAATAATACAATATTTATTGATTATGACTTAAGCAGGTCAAATTTTTCTAATTCTGATTTATCAAATAGTAAATTAAGTAATATATATGCAAAAAATGCAAAATTTTTATCAACAAAATTATTAAATACTAAAATATTTTCATCAAATTTTTCTAATTCTCATTTTGATAACTGTAACTTCAACAATACCAAAATAGTCAAAACTAAATTTAACTATACATTATTTAGCAATGTATATGCGCTTAATCTATTTTGGAATTTAAATTTTTTCTGTTACAGTCGTTTCTACAATCTTACTATAGAAAACAGTAATCTTGCTGCAATAGATTGGAGCAATAGTACTTTTGATAAAGTTACTTTCGAAAATAGCCATATATTTGCAGCAAATTTTCAAAATTGCATTATATCTAATGCAAACTTTAATAAAATGACTGCAAAGGCAGCAAATTTTAGTGAAGCAAATTTATCAAAAATTATTATTAATAAAAGCAAAATGGATTATGCTTTATTTCAAGACTGTAATGCTTCGGAATTTATAGTAAGGTTATGCAATTTAGACAGTTCTAATTTCAGAAGAGCGGAAATATCAAACAGCTATATACTATCTAGTAACTTAAAAAACTCCACATTATATCAAGCAATTATAAATAACTCAGCAATCCACAATTCTTATTTGTATAAAGTTAATTTTTCTAAAAGTGAATTAACAAATTTAACGATAAATGATAGTAACTTATCAAAAAGTAATTTTAGAATGGCAAAAGCAGGTAATTTTACTCTAAAGAATAATCTTATAAAAGATATTTTAGTTAATGAATGATTCTAAAAAATTAATAGCCAAATACTATACTATAAAATTGCTATATTTTTTAAAGTACTTTTTAATTGCCTTATTAATAACATCCACAATCTTTATAGCATACATTAGTTTTTCAGGACCCAAACATTTTAGCTATGTAGATCATTTAGTAAAAAATAGAATTGAGTTAAAATTTCCTGGAATAAAGATCAGTAAAATTGATACTGGTGTTTACCTTAATTGGAAAGATTTTTCAATTACGCTTAATCTTAATAATCTAGAATTAAATTATCAAAACAAAGGTTTTTTCACAGCACCTACATTAAAATTAAAGTTAGATGTTTTAAATTTATTGTTAAATAAATCAAATAATATATTTAGAGGAATTATTATAGATAATAATAATTCAGTATTTAAATATAATCCTTCCAAAACAAATATATCAAATAAGCAAGATAAAATTCCTTTAGGAAATTTTATCAATTTAATTAAAAAATATAAAAATATTAAACATACATTAAATTTTATTAATGAAAACTTTATATTAGATTTAAACGACTCTAATGGAAATGATTATAAAATAAATTTAAAAATCTTAGATTTTAAATTTGCCACCTCCAATAATATTGATACCATTTTAATCACCTCTTTAATAGAAACAGGGGAGCTAAATTTTAATCTAAATATTGCCATAAAAATTATTTCTAATCAGACTTTAAACATTAGCGGCACTATTTCATCTAACAATTCAATAAAATACACTGCTATTGGAAAAACAAAATTTAACCCAAGTTTTCAACTATATTTTGACACCAACGCCTCTTATTTAAATTTCATAGAAAAAATAAATTTCAATTTTCAACAAAATAAAATTTGTCATGTAAAAAATGATGAATTTTTTACAAAAGATCTCAATATTAAGAATTTAAGATTCAAAGGAGAAATTTTAAATAACTTCAATCAAATTAATATTTCTGATTTAAACGCTAATGTGAATGATATAAAATTTACAAAAGGTACTATTAACTATAAAAATCAAAAATTATTTACGAATGTAGATATTCCAAACTTGCTAGCAAGTAAAGTTCTAGATACATGGTCAAATAATTTATTACCTGAAGTACATCTATGGCTCTCAGAACACTTAAAAAGTGGTAAAATAACTAAGATACAACTATCTAGTGATCTTAATAAGGTAGATAAGAAACCAATAGTTACTTCAATATTTCTAAATAATGTAAATATAAAATATCTAAAGAATACACCTAATTTACACATTAAGAATTTAGAAGTTAAATTTTCACCAACCAATTTAGTAATTACAGGTGAAAACGGTAAAATTTTAAATAACTATATAAAAAAAATCACAGCTAAACTTGAAGATCTTAATCAAGAAAATTTAGAAATGAAATTTGATGCTAATATCAACAGCACTATCAAAGATCAGTTAAATTTAGGATACGCACATTATAAATTCCAGAAATTACGAGATATAAATGGACAGGCAGATACTATAATCAATTTCATAGTACCTCTTTATAAAACACCTGATTTTGAGGATTTAAAATTTAACCTCAAGTCTAAATTATCTAATGTTGTTATAGATAATATTTATCATAATTATAAGCTTACTAATGGTGAATTAGAAGCTGAATTGTTAAATGATAATTTACTAATAAAAGGAAAGGCTAAAATCAATGAATTGCTTAATCTATTTATCAACGCAAATCTTTCTATTACAAATAAGCGACAATATAAAATTGAAATAGATATAAATGATAAGTTACAATATTTTCATAAAATTAAATTCCCATTTTCTGAATTTTTTTCTGATAGAATCAATGTAAAAGGCATAATAAAAGCTAATAATAAAAATATTGTTTCTGAATTTTGGGCTAATTTATTCAATACTTCAGTAAATATTAGCCAATTAAGTATAGTAAAAAAACAAAAATTACCTGGAAAATTAAATATTAAATTTATTAATCACTGGGATGATGAAACAAAAATTTCAAAATTTGAATTTAAAATTCCTAATAAGGATTTTTCAGGCTCTGGAATTATCAATAATAAAATTAATGAATTAGTAAAATTTCAATGCAACGTATTACAAAATAAAGTTCAAGGTATAACTTTAAATTATGATAAGGTAGAGAATATAAACAAAATAGAGTTAAATGGAATTCAAGCAGATTTTAGTGATTTTAATCCCAAGGTTTTAATAGAACAATTAAGCACTAATAGTTTAAGCACAAGTGGCTTTTTTACTTTTAATGCTAAGTTAGATAATATATTACTAAGAAATAATATTAATCTCCATAATGTTACTGTTTCAATTAATAATCAAAGAAGCAAAAGCATAAATCTATCAGCATTGACTGATCAAAATCATATTATAAGAATATATTATAATTTCCCAGTGTTATCAGTTATTACTTCTGATGCAGGCACAATTTTTAAAGCCCTTGATATAACAAACAATATAACTGATGGTGACTTAGAAATTAAAGGAATTTTTGAGACACACAAAGATTTCAAAGGTTTTATAGCATTAAATCAATTTTATGTTACTAAAATACCTGCATTATTGAATTTACTTACTTTAACAACTCCATTTTCAACATTACAAAGTATTATAAAAAATAAAGGAATAAAATTTTATAATTTAAAATGTCCTATAGAATACAATGATAAATATTTAGAATTTAATGACTGCATAGCTGAATCAAAGCTACTAGCACTAAAATTAAGTGGTAATATTGATTTAAAAACTAAGTACTTAAATTCAAAAGGTATAATTGTCCCTCAAAATATTTTTAATACTATATTTAATAAAATACCTTTTTTAAATCTTTTTTCTGGGCCTAAAAATGAAGGTGCAATTTTAAGCACATTGTTTGATATGAATGGATATATAGATAAAGATATAAAAGTTAAAGCTAATTATCTCTCTACACTTACTCCTGGATTTTTAAGAAATATCTTTAAACGACCTATATCTAAACCAAAGCATAAAGTACATTAAAAAACAGCAATATTTTTGTAAAAAACCTAATACCAACCCGAACTGGAGATAAGAAATAAGAAATTTATAGCAAATCTTATAATTATGAAGAGGTGTATCTCTCAACAGTCATCACGAAGGAGAGCTTTAGCTCGACTGTGGTGATCCATAACTATTATTGCATTTATATTTGTTGATGCTTTACTGGATTGCCACGGATGCTTATAGCATCCTCGCAATGACTATATCGTTGTTTCTAACTGTGCTAAATATTGTCGTATAGTGGCATTCTAGCTCTTTATAGAGCAATTCTTATCTGCAGCTCGGGTTAATACCAGCCAATTACTTTCCACCAAATTAAATAACCTATGAACCAAATTAATAGATTCACTGTAGCTACATAAAGACCAAGTTTACACCATTTGCTTACTTTAATTCCACTTATCGAAAAATAACCCGGTGCTGTACCAATTGTATAGTGAGTTAAGCCACCAGATATTATTGCAAGGTAAGCGCTAAAATAAGGGCATCTAGGCAAGAATAAAAATAAGTGGTAGAACAAAAGCCTAAAAAAATAGAGGCTAATGATGCTATTAGAAAAAAAGAAAAAAAGAATAAGTAATGAAAAATGGAAAGAGCTAGTAGAAGAATATAAAAAAAGTAATGTAAGTAAATATGAATTTTGTAAGCAAAAGAATGTGCCGAGAAGTACATTTTATAAATGGCACAGAATTCTTGTAGGAAATAAAAGAAATACAGTAAAAAATAAATTTATACCAATAAGAGTGAAAGAATGCGAAGAAGAAAGAAG
>NZ_RXFM01000024.1 GCF_003953955.1 Candidatus Aquarickettsia rohweri
TTTTTTTCTAATAGCATCATTAGCCTCTATTTTTTTAGGCTTTTGTTCTACCACTTATTTTTATTCTTGCCTAGATGCCCTTATTTTAGCGCTTACGTTTATATTGATTATGTTCCTCAACTTGTTGATGCTTTGGGTGGTGTTGCAAAGAGACCATTAAGCGGCGTGTATGATGGTGCTATGCAAGCTGCTGATGGCTTTATGAAAAATCAAATTTATGGCTCTAGGTTATATCAAGCATTGGATAAAAATGTATTATCACCTATAAAGCAGAGAATGGGCCTATTACATTATGTTGATAGAGCTTCTAATAAGTCATTTGGCACAAAAAAAGATTCTGTAATAAGTTCAGTTAGAGGATTACAGGATTTAGCTAAGAATTTTGATGATAAATATAATATAACTACTCGTAAAGGACAAAATAATGAAGAGGATAAAAAAGGTTTATGGGATAGGTTTACGGGTGATCCTAAAGATGAATTAGGAGTTTATAATATTACAAAAGAGAAAGAAAAAGTAGGTAAGCAATTAACAAAACTTAAAAAAACAGGGGAATTATTTGGTAAAGAATTTGGTAAATTAAAGCAAGCTATGAAAGATAGGAAAAGTAGAAAAATAGATGCTAAGAATAGAGATTTAATGAAAAAGATGCTTGATGAAGATAAAAGTATATTAGATAAGAGTGTTGAAAATTTAGATGCAAGGCATGGACAATTAATAACAGAAAAAGGTGCTGTTCTAGATTCAAAACAATTACTTGAGGGTAAATTAGATGAGATAGAAAAGAGTCAAAATAAATTAAGTCAGGGAGAAGTTGAATTCGATCAAGCAAGACGTAATCTGGATGATATTCAAAGGCAAGATGATGAATTAATGGCTTTGAAAGATCAACGTGATCCACTTAATGTAAGTAATATTGAAGAGAGATACCAGGAATTGCTTCAAGAAAAATATGGTGACCAAGAAAGAATTTTAGCTGAAAAACAACAACAAATAGAACAAGATAGATTATTATTAGAGCAAGAAAGAGAAAATTATGCTAAACAGCTTGAGACACATCAACAAAATGTTGAAGATTATCAAAAAAGTGTAAGTGCATTTGAAGAAGATAGACGTTTAGTTCAGGAGCAATATGAATTATATGAAGAGCAACAAAGAGTTCTAGATGGAGGAATGAGTAAATATGAAATAGAGGAAAATTTAAATCGTACATATGAAGGAATGAATCAAGCAGTTGACTCATTCCAAAGCAGACAGCAAGAGCTCTCTACTTCTCAAGTTCAATTAGAAGAACAATTAAGGCAGCTGGATGAATTGAATAAGCAATTAGAACAACAGAGAGAATTATCTGAACAACTTGCTCAGGAAATACAAAATAAAAAAGATGAACCACTTGGTGATCAAGACGAAGGAGAGAGATTAAGGTTAAATGATGCATTAGAAAAAAGATATGCAGAGCAACAAGTCCAGATTGAGCAATTGCAGACAGAATTGGATCAAGGAAGAGAAACTTATAACCAAGAGTATGAATATCAGGCTCAAAAATATGATCAATATTCTCAAGATATGGCAAGGGATCAAGATGAACTTGCTAATACTCAATATGCATATGAGCAACAAAAATCAGAATATGAAAATCTTCCTCAAAGCTCAATCGAAGGAAGGTGGGATTCAGATGAATTACAGCTTGAGCCTCAATCTACATCTGGTCAAGAGATTCATCATGAAGAAACAGCAATGGAAAAAATAGCAAAGATACAAGAAGAAACTGAAAGATATCAGCAAAAAATGGATCAAATGAAAAAATTAGAAGAAGAGATATTTGAGGAAAGTAGCAGGATAAAGTAAAGAAAGTATCGTGATATATAATAAAGCTAATATCATAAATAGATAAATGAAATTTTTGGAGTGTTTTAACAAATGTGAATTTGGGTTTTTAAGTTATAGTTAATTTTAAAATATTTAGTGTTGAAAGTATATTGGCTAAATAATTACAACTCTATTTCTAATAACAATTAGTAAACTATTCCAATATCATTGACATGATTGTTTATTTTTTGATTTTGTTAAATATATAAATAATAAATTAAATCCTAATTATGTACTTAATAATGTTTAGAATTAAAGCTATTTTCCAAGAAAATGATGTTATTTTATATAATTGCTTGCAAGAGTTGCAAATGTTTATTATAAATTCAAGGTAAAGTAATTTTCATAAAAACATCTAAAATTATGATTGATAATCCATGGGATAATAATTCAAATTCAAAAAATTCCCAAGATAAGAATATAAATGAAGGTCCTTTTACAAAAAAGAAAAATTTTACTAAATTTAATAATAATATGAATAAAAGTCATGGCTTTCGTTTTATATATATTACATTAATTGGTCTGCTTATATTGTGGTTATCTACTGGATTTTTTACTGTTGATACAGATGAAGAAGGAATAATAATTAGATTCGGAAAGTATAATAGAGAAGTTAAGCCTGGATTAAATTATAAGCTACCTGATCCTATAGAATTAGTTGAAAAAATTAGTGTTACTAGAATTAAAAAAGATATAATAGGTAAGATAACTAGTCCTATTGGGTTTTCTAAAAACGCTTATTTAAGCAATGCTGATAATCAACAAAATGAAAATGATTTAAGCTATCCTAAAGAAAGTCAGATGTTAACAGGTGATGAAAATATTATTGATATGCATTTTTATATACAGTGGAAGATAGGTAATGCAAAAAATTATTTATTTAATATAAAAGATAGTAAAACAGATAATATTGTAAGAAGTGCTGCAGAAAGTGTAATGAGGCAAGTTATAAGTGAGGTAACGTTATCTGAAGCCTTATCAGAAAAAAGGTTATTAATTGAAAGGGATGTAAAAAATGATTTACAAAAAATTATGGATTCTTATCAATCAGGAATTGAGATAATTAGTGTGGGAATTTTATATAGTTATGTTGGGCCAGAGGTGAGAGATTCATATCGTGATGTTCAATCTGCAAAAGCTGATAGAGAAAGATATATAAATCAAGCGCAGGCTTATAGAAATGAAATTATACCTAAGGCAAAAGCTGAGGCTGCAGCTATAGTCGAACAAGCTATTGCTTATAAAGGATCTGTAATATCAAAAGCTTATGGTGATGCTAATAAATTTAATGAGATTTTTAAAGCTTACTCAATAGATAAAAACATAACAAAAAAAAGAATGTATTTGGATACGATGGAAAAAATTTATAAAGATACAAATAAAGTTATTATTGATAAAGAAGTGTCAAATAAAATTCTTCCATTTTTGCCGTTAGATAAATTTAATAACAATACTAAATAAGAAAGAGGTTCAATGAAAAAGATTAAAGGTAGTTTATTAATTATTCTTTTAATAGTAGTTTTTCTTTTAGCCAATTCATTATATATACTAGATCAAAGAAAAACTGCAATTATAATACAATTTGGTGAAGTAATTGGAGAGCAACTAGAGCCTGGTTTAAAATTTAAGTTACCATTGATACAGGAAGTTAGATTTTTTGATAAAAGAATACAAACTCTAACTTTTAAAATGAGTGAAAATAGTGAAGTTGTTGCTTTTGATCAAAAAACTATGAAAGTAGATGCATTTGCAAAGTATAAAATTACTAATCCAAAGCAATTTTACGAAACAATGTATGATGATAGTAAATTTAGAATGAGATTGGAGTCTATAATTGAGTCTGGTATAAGAGAAGTTATTGGTAGGGTTAAGTTTATTGAAATTCTAGGTTCAAAAAGAAATAAGATTAGAGAAGGCATTATAGATATAGTAAATAAAAACATTAATAATTTTGGCGTTGATGCAATTGATGTTAGACTTATTAGAGTTAATCTTCCTGATAAAGCTAGAAAAGCTGTATATGAAAGAATGATTACTGATAGACAGAAAGAAGCAAAGGAAATTAGAGCAATAGGGCATCAAGAAAGTGATATTATAAAAGCAAAATCTGATAGGGAAAAGACAATAATTATTGCTGAAGCAAATAAAAGTGCGGAAATAATTAAGGGGCAGGGAGATGCTGAAGCAATTAGTCTATATGCAAAAGCTTATGGTAAAGATAGAGACTTTTATGAATTTTATAAATCTTTGGAAGTATATAAAAATTCTTTGGATAAAAATTCTTCATTAGTAATGTCATCAGATAATAAGTTTTTAAAATATTTGAATAATTAAATAAATTTTAAAATTATATTTGAGTGAAAAAAATTAATGTAGGAATAGTATTTGGAGGGGTATCTGCTGAACATGAAGTTTCAATTAAATCTGCTATTTCTATAATTAAAAATCTTAAATTAAACAAGTATCATCCTATTCCTATATATGTTGATATAAAAGGTAATTGGAATGTTATAGATTTATTAGCAGGGTCAAATGATTTAATTTTGTATTTACAAAAATGTATAAGTGAAATTAAAAATCAGCTTCAGGATAACAATAAAACATCATATTTTATTGATTCTAACAAATTAAAGCAGTTAGTAGATGTGATTTTACCAATAATTCATGGCAAAACCGGTGAGGATGGGATTATGCAAGGTTTTTTTGAGCTATTAAATTTACCTTATGTTAGTTCAAATGTTGTGAGTTCATCCATTACTATGGATAAGGAATTTACCAAGATATTACTAAAAGAAAAAGGGATTCAAGTTGTTCCATATATAAGCATTAAAGAATATCAATATAACGATAAAGAAAAAAAGAATGATTTAATAGAGAGTATTAAAAAGAACTTTTTTTTTCCAATTTTTGTAAAACCTTCGAATTGTGGTTCAAGTATTGGAATTCAAAAAGTTACAAACTTAGATGGCTTGAAAAAAAGTATTGCTAATGCATTTAGGTATGATAATAAAATTTTAATTGAACAAGGAATTGATGCAAAAGAAATAGAGATATCTGTACTTGAAAATATCGAAGATTATGAACAACCTTTAGTAAGTATACCGGGAATAATTATACCAAATGATGAATTTTATACTTATGAAGCTAAGTATATAATGAAAGATGGTGCTAAATTTGAAATTCCTGCATTAATAGATGATAATTTATCAAATTCTATTAGATATCAAGCAAAAAATATATTTAAAATATTAGAATGTAATTGTCTTGCAAGAGTAGATTTTTTTCTGGAAAATAACACTAATAAGTTATTTTTTAATGAAATTAATACCATTCCTGGATTTACTGAAATTAGTTTATATCCCAAGCTTTTAGATGATTATGGTATAATATATAGTGAATTATTAGATAAATTAATTGCTTTATCTTTTAAAAAGCATAAGCATAATAATATAAAGAATCATAATTCTATTGATATATTAAATTATGTTAAGTAAATAGTAAAATAAAATGGATGCTGTAAATGTTATTAGTTATATTGTAGCTGCGTATTTTGGTATAATAATAGGTAATTTTGCAACTTCTTTTTACTTTAGAATTCCAAGAAATATTTCTTTATTTGGTCTTAAACATATTAATTCAGTGTCTCCACAATGCTCTAAATGTAATCATTACTTAAAGTTAAAAGAGTATTTGCCAATTATAGGTTTTATTAGTTGTAAAGGTAGATGTAATTATTGTGGCAACAAGATTGATATTTGTTATTTAATTATAGAAATTTTCTCACTTTTATTATCATTGATTTGTTACTATTATTTTTATTTTTTAGATTGGTATATAATTTTTTTACTATTTGGGATAGTATCATCAATAATGTCTTTAAGCTTATATAACAATATAAATGTGAGCTTTAAATTTATATTCTTCAGTATATTTTTGTCAATTATATATGATACACTTCTTAATTTGACAATTTATGATTGGGTTTTTAAGGTTGCCATTAGTTCAATACTATATTCTTTATATATAAATTTTTCTTATAAGTATAATTTTAAAAATTTAGATTTAGAATTAATTAAAATTATATTGGTAGCTTTTTTCTGGTTTGATTTATTGTTTATAATACCTTATACCATGCTATTAGTTGCAAGTTATTTTTTGTATGTTAATCTTAAAGTAATGTTAGTAAGGCATTTTTACTTTGCTAGCTATGTTTTAATATTTTTAACTATATTAATAAATCATTTAATGAGGTTGTAGTTAATTTGAGCGAAGATATTAATAATAAAAGCTTATTATTAGATAATGATTTTTATCAAAGATCATTAAAATGGTTTTTGTATAAATATGTTAATATAAATGCTACATTAAGGTTGCTGCTTATTGTTGTGGTTATATTTTTTATTGCTGCAATGTTAATTATTAATACTGCAAATTTAACTAAAGAATCACATAGATATCCATTTCCAATATATTTTAATAATGAGGTTAAATATTTTCCAAAAATACAGTCCATAGGAAATAAAAACGAAAATATAAATTTATCTGTAGCAAAATACTTAATAATTAATTATCTTAAAATGAGAGAAGAATTTGATGAAAATTCACTGATTCCAGAAAAATTAAATGAAAAACTAAACTATGTTAATAATGTATCGTCGCTTAAAGTATTTCAAAAATATTTTAAATTTATTAACATTGATGATAATCCTGATAGTCCATTGTTGAAATATAGGTATAAAAATAGTAGAATCATTACAATTGACAAAGTAGTGTTTTCAAAAGATGTAATAGGTCCTTCTTATGCTCAAGTATACTATAAGGTTCATTCATTAATTGATAAAAAGGAAAATATTGAAAACAAAATTGCAGAAATTACTTTTTTTATGTCTGAAATAAATAAAAAATTTATTGATTCGAAACAGGACTTAAATTTTTTAATAACCGATTACAAAGATTGATAATTGTTATATTTAATATGAAAAAGATATATTTTAAATTTTTAATGATCATTATGTTAACTAGTTACATAATTGATATTAATGCAACAGTGATGCCAAGGGCTATTGGAGGAGAGGAAAGGATAAAGATTATAAATTATATTCCTAATTCAGTTTTTAGGTATATTGGACATTATTATTATCAAACAATTATTGAATTTTCTTTAGATGAAGAGATACAAACTATAACTATGGGAACTAAAACTCCATGGCAAATTGTACCAGCCGGCAATAGAATTTTTTTAAAGCCAGTGGAAGAAGATGCTACTACAAATATGACTGTTATTACCAACAAGAGAATGTATTTTTTTGAAATGCATGCTAAGCATGCAGATAGTATTAATGATCCTGATTTAGCTTTTATAGTAAAATTTGTATATCCTAGTGAAACTAATTATTCTTCAGTTAAACAAGTGAGTTATAATTCTGGCCCAAATTTAGCTCAGCCGGAGCTATATAATTTTCAATATAAGATTAGCGGTAACGCTGCGAATATAGAGCCTATACAAATTTTTGATGATGGTAGTTTTACTTACTTTAAATTTAGAGAAATTAATGCTGAGTTACCAGCTATATTTTTGGTTGATAATAAAGGTAGTGAAGCTTTAATTAATTATAGGGTTGAGAAGGGCTATGTAGTTGTTGAAAGAGTATCTAAAAGATATACTTTAAGGCATGGAAATGATGTTATTTGTGTTTTTAATGAAAAACCATTATTGAATAATAAAATAACTCAAAAAAAGTAATTTTATAAATATCTATTTTTGTTGTACAATATGCAATATATTGCTAAAGGCTTAAAAAATTTTTTGGCTATTATTATAATTTTTCTAATAATTTTCATTTTAATTTCTGTTATAACTTTTAATATTAATGATCCCTCAATATTAAATGCCAAAAATAATGCTAATATAGGTAATTTTTTTGGTATATACGGTGCTGATGTATCTAGTTTTTTAATCCAAATTTTTGGTATATCTTTTGTTTTCCCAATAATTTTTTTTCTAATCTTATCTATAAAAATATTGTGTAAATTACCTATTAAAAATTTTATTTTAAGATTTATATTGATGTTAATAGGAACAATATTATTTTCCACAATTTTATCATTAATTATAAAATCTAAAGTAATTAACAATATAGGTTGGGGAGGTGTATTAGGAGATTATTTTAAACAGATATTTTTAATGTATTTTGAAAAACAAGTATTATTAATTTCAATTTTATTGATATTTATTGTAAATTTAATTTTAAGTTTAGGTTTAAAATTTCATGAGTGGAGGTCAATATTTAAATATTTGATATTAGGTATAAAAATATTTTTTAAATCTATAAGGTTTATTATAGGAAAGCTTTCTAGTCAAAGAGCTAAATTTAAAATAGAAGATCAAAATGAAAATGATTTTCAAAAAAATGAAATCAAGGATATTAAATTAAAAACAGAAAGTTTAAAACATCAGGTTGTAGATGTAGATAAATTTTCAAATCAAATTAATTTGCCGCCTATTGATATTTTAAATAAATTTACAGAATCTTCTAATTTTAAATTTAATAAAGATAAGATTAAAGGAGAGCTGGATAAATTAAAGAAAACATTAAAAGATTATAGTGTCAAAGGTGAAGTTATAAATTACAGTGTTGGTCCAGTTGTAACTTTATTTGAATTGGAGCCTGCAGCTGGTACCAAGGCATCTAGAGTTATTGGGTTATCTGATGATATTTCTAGATCAATGAGTGCGGTTTCAACAAGAATATCAGTTATTCCTGGCAAAAATGCTTTAGGAATAGAAATACCTAATGATAAAAGAGAAATAATATATTTAAGAGAATTGGTAGAAAGTAATGAATATAAAATTAATAAGCATAAATTACCTCTAATTTTAGGTAAATCTATTAGTGGATCACCAATTATTACAGATTTAGCAAAAATGCCACATTTATTGGTAGCAGGTACTACTGGTTCTGGAAAATCAGTAGCTATTAATACTATGATTTTATCTCTGTTGTATTCTTGTACAATAAAAAGATGTAGATTTGTTATGATAGATCCTAAGATGCTAGAATTGTCAGTTTATAATGGGATTCCACATTTATTATCACCAGTTGTTACTGAAGCCAAAAAAGCAGTTGGTGCTTTAAAGTGGGTAGTACAAGAAATGGAGAGAAGATATAGAGCAATGGCTTCTCTTGGAGTGAGAAACATTATAGGATTCAATGAATTGTTATTAGATGCAGCTAAAAAAGGTACGACACTCAAAAAGGTTATTCAAACTGGTTTTGATAGTCAAACTGGTGAGCCAATATTTGAAGAGGTAGATTTAGGAAATGAAGAATTGCCATATATAGTTGTGATAGTTGATGAAATGGCAGATCTAATGTTAGTTTCTGGAAAAGAAATTGAAGGTTATATTCAAAGAATTGCTCAGATGGCTAGAGCTTCTGGTATACATTTAATTATGGCGACACAAAGGCCATCAGTAGATGTTATTACTGGTGTAATAAAAGCTAATTTTCCTACAAGAATAAGTTTTCATGTAACGTCAAAGATTGATAGTAGGACAATTTTAGGAGAGCAAGGAGCAGAGCAGTTATTAGGTATGGGTGACATGCTATATATGATGCCAGGTGGCAATATAACTAGGGTGCATGGTCCTTTTGTCACTGATGTTGAAGTTGAAAATGTTGTGAAATATCTTAAAAAAAACAAATTAACTGATTATGATGTAGATTTTAATTCTCTTAATATTTCTAATGATGATAATAATGGAGATATAAATTCAAGTTTTGATATAGGAGAGAATAATGATTTATATCAACAAGCTGTAAAAATAGTTTTAGAAGAAAAAAGGCCAACTACAAGTTATATTCAAAGAAAATTAAGAATAGGATATAACAAAGCATCTTCGTTAATTGAACAAATGGAAAAAGAAGGTATAATAAGCCCTCCAAATTCACAAGGTAAAAGAGAAATTTTAAGAAATCAGTAAATAATAAGTGAAAAAAATAACCTCGTTTAACATATCATCAGTAAAACTATTTAATTTATTTGTTAGCATATTTATTGTTTTATTTTTAAATATACCTTTATGGTCATTTCTCTATAAGCTATCTACAGATAATCTTATTTCAATAAGCTTTTTATTATCATTTTTTATCGCATTAATTTGTTTTATTTATGTTGGAATATCACTTTTTACTTTTCCATATATACATAAAATTTTCTTATCTTTCATATTGGTTTGCTCAGCTTTAGCACAATATTTTATGCTCAAATACGGAGTGATAATAGATAGTTATATGATTCAAAATGTTTTTGAAACTGATTTTAAAGAATCTTTGGAATTAGTATCGTATAATATGGTTTTAAATGTTTTATTTCTTGGTATATTACCTTTGCTAGCTATTTTTATGGTAAAGATTAAATATCCAAATAAAATTTTTGATTATATTAAATTTTATCTTTATGGGTTATTAGCATTAGTAATTTTCACTTCAATTATATTTTTTCAATATAAAACTTTTGTTTCAGTTTTTAGAAATCATAAGGACATTATATTTAGGATTATTCCAAATAACTTTATAAATGGTATATACCAAAACGTTATTTTAATGTTACCAACGGAGAATAAAAAACAAATTTCAAGTGAAGCGCATAAGAATAAATCTTGTAAAAATCATAAAAATAGAACGGTGTTTGTTTTTGTTATTGGTGAAGCTGCAAGGGCTGATCATTTTTCACTTAATGGATATAGTAAAGAAACCAATCCAAATCTCAAGAAGCAAGGAGTGATAAATTTTGAGAATTTTTACTCATGTGGTACAAGTACTGCAGTTTCTGTACCATGTATGTTTTCTTCTCTTGATAAAGCTAATTTTAGTAAACAAGATTTTAAATATAATGATAATTTAGTAGATTTGATAAAAAAATCAGGTTTTAAGGTTTTATGGGTAGAGAATAATGGTGGTGGATGTAAATCTGTATGTGATAATATTAATACTATTCAAATGCAATCTGTTGAAGTAAATAATAGCATCAATAATGAAATCTTTGATGAAGATATGTTAAAAATTTTAAAAGATTTTATAAATAACAATAAAAAAGATGATTTGTTTATTGTGTTGCATCAAATGGGTAGTCATGGGCCTGCATACTATAAAAGAACTCCGAAAAAATTTCAGCAATTTCAGCCAATTTGTGATTCTATAGAACTTCAAAAATGTTCTTCAGAAGAAATAAAAAATAGTTATGATAATACCATATTGTACACGGATTATTTTTTATCAGAAATTATTGAAATATTGAAAGAAAAGACAGAAGTTAACACAGCTATGTTTTATGTTTCTGACCATGGCCAATCTTTAGGTGAAAAAGGGATATATTTACATGGTATGCCTTATTTAATAGCACCAAAAAATCAAAAACATATTCCTATGTTAATGTGGTTGTCTAAAAATTTTACAAAGGAATTTAATTTAGATACAAATTGTTTAGAAAGTGTTTCAAATAATCATTTATCTCATGATAACCTTTTTCATTCAATTTTAGATTTACTAAAGATAGATACAAACATTAAAAATCAAAAATTTATCTTTAATCATTGCAACTAAAATTTTTTTAAAAAAGAAATTTCTGGACTTTTATAATAAAATGATTATTATTCGCAATGAAATTTATTAATTGCAAATGAAATACTTACTTAACTTAATACCTATTAAAAAAGATGAAATTTCAAGATTTATTGTTATTTCGCTTATGATGTTAATGATACTTTTTATATATAGCATTGAGAGAACTGTGAAGGATACAATAGTAATAAATGAAATGGGTGCAGAGCTAATAAGTGCAATTAAGCTATATTGTACAATGCCTATAGCTATTTTAATGATGCTAATTTATGCAAAATTATCTAATGAACTAAATAAAACAACAATTTTTCATTTATTTAATGGATTTTTTATCACATATTTTTTAATTTTTACATTTGTCATTAATCCTAATATTTCTTATTTTCATTTTGATTTTAATGGAACTAAGAATAATTACCCATATTTAAGTTATTTTATAGCTATAATTGAAAATTGGTCATATTCATTATATTTTGTGCTTGCAGAATTATGGGGCAGTGTAATGCTTTCACTTATGTTTTGGCAAACAGCAAATCAGGTATTTAAAATTACAGAAGCAAAAAGATTGTATCCACTGTTTGGATTAGTAGCACAATTAGGGCTTATTACATCAGGAGGATTGTTAAGATTATTTTCTAATAAAAATATTTGTAAAAGTGGTTGGCAACAATCACTAGAGTATATAAATTATTCAGTGTTATTTGCTGGAATATCGTTATCAGTATTGTATTTTATTTTAACAAATGTACTTGTTTCTAAGGATATAATTAATGCTGAAACTATTAAGAAAAAAAAGAAAGAAGGATTTATTAAAAGCTTAAAACATGTATTTACATCAAAATACATAGGTTTAATTGCTTTATTAATTTTGTGTTATGGAATTTCTATAAACATAGTTGAAGGAGTTTGGAAAGCACAAGCTGGTGCTGTATATACAGATAAACAAGACTATGCTAGATTTATGTCGAATTTGCAAACTTATACTGGCCTTGCAAGTATGTCTGCTATGTTATTTGGTAGCTATATATTAAGTAAAATTTCTTGGAAAACAGCAGCTTTATTGACACCTATTATAATTTTAATAACTGGTGTAGCATTTTTTATTTTTTCTATATATCAGATGGAAATTGTTGAAGTAATTCCATTTTTGACTTTGGCACCTATTGTAGTTGCGGTTTTTATAGGTTTGATGCAAAATATACTTGGTAAGGCAACTAAATATGCCTTTTTTGATGCAACAAAAGAGATTGCATATATTCCTTTAGATGAGTCTTTAAAATCGAAAGGTAAGGCAGCAGCTGATGTAATTGGTGGTAGACTTGGAAAGTCTGGAGGAGCGCTTATACAGCAATTTTTACTAATATTAGCACTAATATTTAACCCATCATTAGTTAGTTTAGAACCTGGTGAAGCATTAATATCCCTTTCATCAATTTTATTTATTATATTTTTGGTAATAATGATAATTTGGTTATTGTCAGTTGGGGTGCTTTCAAAAGAGTTTAATAAATTAACTAAAAATAAGAAAGATTAATAAACTTAGGTGATTTCAAGTTAAAAAGAAACTAAAATATATAAGATTGAAAAGTATTATATATAACAATATTAAATTGTAGTGAGTTATAAATAATAAGGGTAGGTAATTGATTTTTCTTCATAATGATTTTAACAGCAAATTAATAAGAGGTCAAATATGAATAATTTAAGTTATAGTCAAGCATCAATTATAGGTATAACTGCAGGAATTTTTATTCCAATTGTATACTCAGCTTATGACTATTTTTATAAAAATAAATTTATTTCCAACGATCATTATAGTAAAGTTAGTGATTTTTCTCCTAATGATGTATGCACTATATTTCAGAAGCAATGGGGTGTTACTAATGCTAGTAGTATAAAGCCTATACTCTCTACTATAAATGTTGGCCCATGTGTTGTTATTGCAATTTTTGAGGAAGACATTAGCAATTCGACTTTTAATAAGGCTGCTCTATTTCATTATGATGACAATACCAAGCGTGAGGATCTTAAAAAAATTTTAGATATTTGTATAGAAGTTTTTAATTTTGATCTTAATGCTTTAAAAGTATTATTAATTGGAGGATGGAGCAAAATTCCTGAATCAAAAAAAGTAAGCGCTAAAATAAGGGCATCTAGGCAAGAATAAAAATAAGTGGTAGAACAAAAGCCTAAAAAAATAGAGGCTAATGATGCTATTAGAAAAAAAGAAAAAAAGAATAAGTAATGAAAAATGGAAAGAGCTAGTAGAAGAATATAAAAAAAGTAATGTAAGTAAATATGAATTTTGTAAGCAAAAGAATGTGCCGAGAAGTACATTTTATAAATGGCACAGAATTCTTGTAG
>NZ_RXFM01000025.1 GCF_003953955.1 Candidatus Aquarickettsia rohweri
GCTTTATCATCTAACAATGGCGTAACTGCTAAGAGTGGAACAACTGCCAGATCTTGCATTAGCAACATTGAAAGTGACAATCTTCCAACTTGACTAGATTGTCTACCTGATTCTGATATCACCTGAAGAACTATTGCAGTTGAAGACAACGCAAGTGCAGCCCCAACAACAACTGATATTGATGTAGAAAAATTAAAATAATAATAAAGTACAAAAGCAATAACTGAAGAAGTAATTAAAACTTGTAACCCACCAAAACCAAATACATGCAGTCTCATTTTTATCAACCTATCAAATGACAATTCAAGACCAATTATAAACAACAAGAATATTATACCAAATTCAGCTAAAGAATGTGCGTATTCAGGACTTTTTACCAAACCATATGCATTGATTATCGCTCCAGCTATTAAATATCCAAGCACCGGACTTGTTTTTAGCTTGTGCAAAATAATCACAACTAAAATTGACGAAGAAAGCAAAATTAAAATATCAGGTAAAAATTCTAGTTCATTCATTGCAATTAGGATATAATTAAATTTAAAATTTACTGTACGATGTGTACAACTTATAAAATAACATTAACTTAATAATTAAGCAATTGTCTTACGCACTAATTACTGGATCAGCAAAAAGAATTGGAAGAAATATTGCCATTTTTTTAGCTAAAGAAGGTTGGGATATAATTATTCACTATAATAAATCTACAAATGAGGCTCAAAATTTACATAAAATAATATTCGGCTTAAACAAAGAATGCTTGCTGTATCAAGCAGATTTCAGTAAAAACGAAAATCTAGATCCTACTATACAAAAATTACCTATAGGATTAATTGTAAATAATGCTTCAATTTTTAACAATGATTCTTTGAAAAATATAACCAAAGACAATTTAATAAATAACTTAAATACAAATTTTATAACTCCTACATTAATTACTAAGAAAATCTTAGACCACAGTACTTATGAGGGTCAAATCAATATAATCAACATATTAGATAGCATTATTTATAAATTGCCTAAAAATTTCTCTTCATACTATTTTAGCAAAAAGTCATTTGCAGATTATACAAGATTATCTGCCAAACTCTACGCCCCTAATGCGCGCATAAACGGCATATCTCTTGGTCAAATATTAAAAAACGATAATCAATCTGAAAAGAACTTTAAAAAATCATTTTACAACAATCCACTTGGTTACAGTGGCACTATTGATGAAATTTGCAATACAATTGATTTTATATTAAAAAATAGATCTATAACTGGACAGATCATATCTTTAGATGGAGGGTCACATCTAGATAATGTTAATTATCCGTGAAACAACTGATTATGAAAATAACTTCTTTAGAACAATTAATAAAAACATTTTCAAAATTTCCTGGTCTAGGACCAAAATCCGCTAAAAGAATAGCCTTATATTTAATTCAAAATAAAAGCAATTTATCAAAATTATCTCAATTATTCGAAATGGTATATGATGAAATAAAAATTTGCAGTATGTGTTTTAATATTGATATTTCTAACCCTTGTCAAATATGCATAAATGAAAAAAGAGACAAAACCACCTTGTGCATAGTAGAGAATATTGCTGATTTATGGGCTATTGAAAAAAGCAAAACTTATCAAGGCATTTATCATGTATTAGGAGGTGCTCTTTCTGCAATTGATGGCAATACTCCTGACAAATTAAATCTTCATAACTTATTAAGTAGAGTAAAAGACTCACCTATTAAAGAAGTAATAATAGCCACAAATTCAACTCTTGAGGGACAAACCACAGCACATTATATTGCACAATTATTAGAAAAATTGGAGTTAAAAATATCGAGATTAGCTAACGGAATACCTATTGGTACTGAACTAGATTACATTGATCAAGGAACCTTATCATTAGCTTTAAAATTAAGACAAAAGTTTTAATGTAATTAACAATAAAGTATATATATAACTATTAAGTTATTACTTTATCATCATACATAGAAACAATGTTATTTTGCAATTTTAATTTTTTATCAATCCTGTTACTTTTAATTTTCTAGCCCTATCAATTATTTTATTCTTTATTATTTCAGCCATATTATCATCAGAATGTTGATTATTCCAAATTAAATTTTTTCCTAAATTTTGCTTGTAAACATTCACTTTAATAGAATTTGCTGACAAGTCTTTACCTAGAATATAAATATTAACCGTATATCTTTCCTCTGAACTATCATTTATACTATACCAATCAGTAACAATCACTCCTCCAGCGGAATCAGCTGAGTTCAAAGGCATAAAATCCACCTGATCAAGTGACGCTCTCCATAAATATGCATTAACATTAGCATAACTTGCTGATGAAGAACTATCACTGGCACCTTTTCCAAAAACCAGTCCATCTCCAGTCAACTTCCCAATCCTATCTTCTTCTTTTTGTTGTCGTGTTTTAGGAAATTCTCTTTTTATATCAACTTTTGAACATGCAGAAAGTAATGCAATTAAAATTAAATAACTAACTGTTCTAAAATTTTTAATAATCATTAGATTTTTTATATTTTTTTTGTAAGTTAGTTACTTTAAATTAAAATGTCAATTCTTATAGGTTAAAGCATTGTATTTTTTCCCTCAAACTTTTTACTTAATAAAGTCATCCCTTGTATAAATTTCTCCTGTTGATTGTAATGATTATTACTTTGATTTTCTCGAAGAAATTTAGGAAATTCATTAAACACACAAATACTTAAAACTATTTTTTGTGCATAAATTTCTTTTAAGTCTCTTAATACATCGTAATATTTTTTTCCTATAAATTGCAAAAATTTTTCATTATAATTTTTTGATCTATAAAACTGTAATGCCATATTTTTAGGCTGTATAGTAGGTACTCCAAAGATAATAGTATAAAACCATCTTAATTTAATTCCACTACTATGTTGAAAAGCATCAATAATATTTTTATTAAGACACTTATCTAAAACCTCCATATCACATACTTTCTTTTCATGAAAGGTATATGAGTTTTTATTTATATCAATATGCATTTTTTTAGGTCTACCTATTTTTCTCCACATAATTTATACAAAACATATTAATCTTTACAATAATTTATATATTAAATACTTAAATACTGGAAGATAAGCTACTAATTAGTACTAAAAATAATACTTTTTGGGCTTGACTTTAAAAGTAACTTAGTTATGATTATCATCCATAATTTATTTTAAACTGAATCAAGTGAAAATTAGTAAGTTAATTAACTTTATTAATGAAATAAGATTTGAAGGCCACAAAGTTTCTTGGCCCAATTTAAAAGATACTGTAACATCTTCATTGTTAGTATTCTTTACTGTTATAATTTCATCGTTATTTTTCTTGATGATAGATGGAGCTATATATAAAACTATCAATTATGTATTAACATTAGGAGGATAAATATTGACTGCTCAATGGTACATAATTAACGTTTTATCTGGTTACGAAAAAAAGGTTATTTCTTTAATAAAAGAAAACGCTATTAAAAAGCATGTAATTGATGCTTTTAAGGATTTTGTAGTTCCTATAGAAAATACAGTTGAATTAAAAAAAGGAAAAAAAGTTAATGCAGAAAAAAGAATTTTCCCTGGATACATAATGGTCAATATGGACTTAAATGACCTCACATGGAATATAGTAAAAAATACGCAATATGTTGGAAAACTTTTAGGAGGTAGCAACACTCCCTCACCTATACCTGAATTTGAGGTAAATAGAGTTTTAAAACAAGTAGAAGATGGCAAAGTTGTAAAAGAGATGAAAAAGACATTTGAAATAGGTGAAAATGTAAAAATAATCAATGGAGTCTTTGAAACATTTAATGGACTTGTCGAGGAAGTGGAGGATGAAAAACAACGTTTAAAAGTGTTAGTTTCTATCTTTGGAAGAGAGACTCCTGTAGATCTACATTTCGACCAAGTGGAAAAAAATTCATAAAATTTAAGGTAAAAAAAGTGAAAAAAGTTATTGGTGAAATTAAATTACAAATATTAGCTAGAAAAGCTAATCCAGCTCCACCCATTGGACCAGCTTTAGGTCAAAAAGGTTTAAATATCGCTGATTTCTGTAAGCAATTCAATGATAGGACAAAAAAAGAAGATCCTAACATGAAATTACCAGTAATTATTACTGCATATGCAGATAGGAGCTTCACTTTTGTAGTTAAAGCCCCTCCTGTTTCAAACTTAATAAAAAAATATGCAAATTTACAAAAAGGATCTTCTACTCCTGGACGTGAAAGTGCAGGCAATTTAAAAAAAGATGATGTATTAAAAATTGCTGAAATAAAATTTAAAGACATGGGATTAGATGAGTTAGGATCAGCAGCAAAAATTGTTGAAGGTACAGCTCGCTCCATGGGAATCAATATTATCGATTAAAATTTAAGTAAATAATTAATATGGGAAAAAGAATTGAAAATGCTAAAAAAGCTATAGACAAAAACAAATTATACAACCTAGATGATGCAATATCGTTTTTTATAAATGAATATTCAAGTAAATACAGCGTTAAATTTGATGAAACTATAGAATTTATATTAAAATTAGGTATAGACGCCAAGCAATCTGACCAAATGGTAAGAGGCGCTGTTGCTATGCCAAATGGTCTAGGTAAGGAAAAAAAAGTAGCTTTAATAATCGAAGACTCTAGACTTGATGAAGGCAAAAATTCTGGTGCGGAAGAAGTAGGTGGTGACAATTTAATTGAAAAAATCAAGGGTGGTTTTTTAGATTTTGAAGCATGTGTTGCAACTCCAGCGATGATGCCTAAAATAAGTAAAATAGGAAAATTGCTTGGACCAAAAGGACTTATGCCCAATCCTAAATTAGGCACAGTATCAGACGATGTAGTATCAGCTGTAAAAAATATTAAAAAAGGACAAATCGAGTTTAGGATCGATAAAAATGGAATAATACATTCAGGTGTTGCAAAACTTGGATTTGATAAAAAAAAGACAAAAGAAAATATAATAAAGTTATATAATGCAATCTTGGCAGCTAAACCCCAAAAATCAAAAGGTATATTTATGAAAGAAATATTTTTATCTTGCACACATGGGCCATCATTAAAGCTTGACTTAAAATCTTTTGTAGTTTAGCATGACTTGCCATGTAAGTAATAACATTTTAAATATATAAAGTGGATAAAGCTAGTAAAGAAAAATTGGTTGCAAATTATTCTAAGTTATTTAATAACTATGAAGCAATTTTTTTAATTAAAAATTCAGGATTATCTGTATTAGATTCAAAATCTATAAGGTCTCAATTTAAAAAAATTGATTCTAAGTTTATGGTTGCAAAAAATAGCTTAGCTAAAATTGCCTTGAAAGATACAAAATTTTCAAGTATTCATGAGCATTTTACTGGGCCAATAGCTGTTGCTTATTCGGATGACCCAGTATCTGCATCTAAACTACTTATAAAGTTTTGCGAACAAAATGATAAGATAGATGTAGTGAGTGGGGCAATATTAGATAAAACACTCAATAAAGAAGAAGTTATAGCATTATCTAAGATGCTTACTCAAGAAGAAATTAGGGCTAAGATTATAGGTTTAGTTAATGCTGCAGCAAGTAAAGTTGTAAGGGTTCTTAATGAACCTGGTGCAAAATTAGCTAGAGTTATAAAAGCTTATGCTGAAAAACAATAAATTATATAGGAGATTAAAATGGCTGAACTTGATAAAATAGTTGATCAATTATCTAAATTATCTGTAATGGAGGCAGCAGACCTTGCTAAAAAACTTGAAGAAACTTGGGGGGTAACTGCATCAGCAGCTGCCACAGTAGTTTCTGCACCACAAGGAGCAGATGCAGCTAGTGGAGCTGAAGAAAAATCAGAATATGATATAGTGTTAGAAGCTGCTGGTGATAAAAAAATAAATGTTATTAAAGAAGTAAAATCTATAACAGGACTTGGTTTAAAAGAAGCAAAAGAGCTTGTTGAATCCGCTCCTAAGCCAGTTAAAAATGCCGTCCCAAAAAGCGAAGCTGAAGAAATTAAGACTAAATTAGAAGCTGCTGGAGCTAAAGTAAGTTTAAAGTGAATAATATATTTTAGCTAATTTATAATTAATCTTCACATTTAAAGGGTAAAAGAGTGTCTTCATATCTTTCTAAAAGGCGTATTAGATATAGTTTCGGAAAAATCTCTAGTAATGTACGCATACCAAATTTAATAAAAGTTCAAAAAAAATCTTACGAAGATTTTTTGCAGTTAAATGTTCTTATCGATAATCGTAAAAAGCAAGGATTAGAAGAGGTCTTACGATCAGTTTTTCAAGTTAATGATTCTGAAGATAAAGCTAGATTAGAATATATTAATTACAGCCTTGGAGAACCAAAATATACACCAGATGAGTGTATTCAACGGGGCGTTAATTACGCATCCCCATTAAAGGTAAATTTACGTTTAATATTATGGGATACTGAGATAGAATCTGAAGTTAAGGAAATAAAAGGTATTAAAGAGCAAGAAGTTTACTTAGGTGATATACCATTAATGACTAACAAAGGAACTTTTATTATTAATGGAGCTCAAAGAGTTATTGTATCACAATTACATCGCTCTCCAGGTGTGTTTTATACCCATGATGAAGGCAAGAATTCTAGTTCTGGCAAATATATTTATTCTGCAAGAATTATTCCATATAGAGGGTCTTGGATTGATTTTGAATTTGATACCAAAGATATATTATACTTTAGGATAGATAGAAAAAGAAAAATTCATGTTTCTACATTACTTAGAGCAATTGGATATAATACAAATCAAATACTTGAAAAATTTTATAAATTTATAAAATTTGAATGGAAAAATAGTAATCTTATCACTAAATTTGACCCTATTAAATTTAGAGGGATGAAAATAGAAAAAGATATTGTAGATGCTAATACAAAAGAAGTAATATTTAAAAAAGGTATTAGGGTTACACCAAGAATATTAAAAGATTTTGAAAAAAATAATATAGATAGATATTATATAACAACTGAAGATGATATAAAAAGAAAATTTTTAGCTAAAGATATTGTAAATTTAACTACAGGAGAAGTTTTATATGAATCTACTCAAGAAGTTACACAAGAAGTTATAGATTCTGTTAAGGCATTAAATATTAATGAAATAATAATTATTGATGTAAATAATGTAGACTCAGGAAGTTTTATAAGAGATACAATCGTTTTAGATAAAAATAAAGATGAAGAGCAAGCTTTAGCTGATATATATAAAGTTTTAAGACCAGGTGAGCCATCTACTCCTGAAGTTGCTAAACAACTTTTTGAAAGTATGTTTTTTGATAATGAAAAATATGATCTTTCAGCTGTTGGCAGAATGAAAATTAATAAAAAACATGATTTAGATGTACCACATACTAAGACAGCTCTTACCAAAGATGATATTATAGTAGTTATTAAGCATCTGTTAAACTTAAAATGTGGCATTGGGACAGTTGATGACATTGATAGTCTTGCTAATAGAAGAGTTAGATCTGTTGGGGAATTGGTTGAAAATCAATTTCGTATGGGCCTTGTAAGAATGCAGAAATCAATTATAGATAGAATGTCTTCTGTAGAAATTGACAATGTTATGCCTCATGACTTAGTAAATTCAAAAACATTAATGAGTTATTTAAGAGAATTTTTTGGTATTTCTCAACTTTCACAATTTATGGATCAGACAAATCCATTAGCTGAAATTACACATAAAAGAAGGCTATCAGCATTAGGTCCTGGTGGATTAACAAGAGAAAGAGCAGGTTTTGAGGTAAGAGATGTTCACACAACTCATTATAGTAGAATATGCCCTATTGAAACTCCAGAAGGACAAAACATCGGTTTAATTAGTTCATTAGCAACTTATGCTGATATAGATAAATATGGTTTTATAGAAAGCCCTTATAGGAGAGTGAAAAATGGATATATTACAGAAGAAATTGTACAATTAACTGCAATTGAAGAAGAAAAATACTACATTGCTAAGGCAAGTATTGCTATAGATGAAGAAGGTAAAATTATTGATGATGTTGTCGCTTGTCATAAAAAAGGTGAAGTTGTTAATGTATCGAGAGAACAAATAGATTTAATTGATGTTTCTCCACAACAATTAGTATCTGTTGCAGCCTCATTAATTCCATTTTTAGAAAACGATGATGCAAATAGAGCTTTAATGGGTTCAAATATGCAGAGACAAGGTGTTCCTCTTATTAAAAATGAAGCTCCTTTCGTAGGTACAGGAATGGAAAAAGTCGTTGCTTCAGATTCTGGAACTGTAATTCTAGCAAAAAGAGCTGGTATCATAGATCAAGTTGATTCTAAGCGTATAGTTGTAAAAGTAAGGAGTAATACTTCTAAATCGCCTAATAATAAAGGTATTGATACTTCATTAAGAGGTGATATTTCAGGTGTTGATATATACACATTAATTAAGTATGATAAATCAAATCAGGGCACTTGTATAAACCAAAGACCTATAGTAAAAGTTGGACAATATGTTGAAGCAGGAGATATTCTTGCAGATGGAGCATCAACAGATATGGGAGAACTTGCTCTTGGAAAAAATATCTTAGTAGCATTTATGCCATGGAATGGGTATAATTTTGAAGATTCTATTTTGCTTTCAGAACGTTTGGTAAAAGATGATATATATACATCTGTACACATTAATGAATATGAAATAGTTGCAAGAGACACAAGATTAGGTCCTGAAGAAATTACAAGGGATATTCCTAATGTAAATGAAGAAAATTTAACCCACCTTGATGAAACTGGAATTGTTAACATTGGTGCTCAGGTTAAGCCTGGGGATATATTGGTTGGTAAAGTTACACCAAAAACTGAATCACCACTTACTCCTGAAGAAAAATTATTAAGAGCAATCTTTGGTGAAAAAGCTGCAGATGTCAGAAATTCTTCTCTAAGGGTACCTCCTGGTGAAAAGGGTGTTATAGTAGATGTTAAAATATTTACAAAACGTGGGGTACAAAAAGATGAAAGAGCTATATCTATTGAGAGAAATGAAATAGAAAAATTTTCAAAAGATATGGAAGATGAGAAAAGAATTATTGAAGATTATGTATTTAATAAAGTAAAAGTTATTTTATTTGGCAAAAAAGTAAAAGATAAAGCAAATAAATCCATTATAATTGATCAAAATTTTCTTGATGATTTAGATAATAGGCAAGTTTGGTCGTTAGAATTAGATGATAAAAAATCAAAAGAAGATATTCAAAAATTAGAAGAATTTTATGATAATTATCTAAAAAAACTTGAAAAAGATTATAAACATAAAGTTGAAAAACTGCAAAGTGGTGATGATTTGCCTCAAGGTGTATTGAAAATTATCAAAATATACGTGGCTAATAAATTAAAAATTCAACCTGGAGATAAGATGGCAGGTAGACATGGTAATAAAGGAGTAGTATCAAAAATTGTTCCTGTTGAAGAAATGCCATATTTAGATGATGGGCAACCTGTAGATATTGTCTTAAATCCATTAGGAGTACCTTCAAGGATGAATATAGGACAAATTTTAGAAACACACTTAGGATGGGCATCTGTTGCACTTGGCAAAAAGGTTGCTGGAGTTTTAGAAAAAAGTATTAAAAATTATCAAAAATCTCATGAACTAGAACTAAAGCAAAAAATTAAAGAAGTATTTGATATACAAAATAAAAATAGTAAAGAAATTTTTAATTATATAGATACCTTAGATAAAGATGATTTATTAGATTTAAGCCATGATATTGCAAAAGGAGTAAAATTTGCTACCCCTGTTTTCGATGGTGCAAAAGAAAATCATATAAATAAAGTTCTAGAAAAATCTGGTTTAGATAAATCAGGACAAGTTAAATTGAGAGACGGTAGAACAGGTGAATATTTTGATAGAAAAGTTACTGTTGGTTATATATATATGCTTAAGCTAGATCATCTCGCAGATAATAAGATACATGCAAGGTCTATAGGTCCATATAGCTTAGTTACTCAACAACCTCTTGGTGGAAAATCACATTTTGGTGGGCAAAGATTCGGAGAAATGGAATGTTGGGCTTTACAAGCTTATGGTGCTGCATATACTTTACAAGAAATATTAACTGTAAAATCTGATGATGTAGCTGGAAGAGTTAAAGCTTACGAAGCAATTATTAGAGGTGAAAATTCATTTGAAATTGGTTTACCTGAGTCATTTAAAGTAATGATTAAAGAAATTAGATCTCTAGGTCTAAATATGGAAATAATAGAAAAAGAATAAACTTAATATAATTTGAGGTAATAATCTGTGTTTAATTACTTAAACCCACAAGTTAATAAAGATTTTGATGCTATAAAAATATCTATTGCAAGTCCTGACCAAATAAGATCATGGTCATATGGGGAAGTTAAAAGACCAGATACAGTTAATTATAGGACTATAAAGCCTGAAAATGGAGGATTATTTTGTTCTAGAATTTTTGGTCCAGTCAAAGATTATGAATGTCTTTGTGGTAAATACAAAAGAATGAAATATAGAGGCACAGTTTGTGAAAAATGTGGTGTTGAAATTACAACTTCTAAAGTAAGAAGGGAAAGAATGGGACATATTGAACTTGCTACCCCAATTGTCCACATTTGGTTCTTAAGATCACTTCCATCAAGAATATGTACTTTATTGGATATAAGTTTAAAAAAAATTGAAAAGGTCCTATACTATGATGCTTATATTGTAAATGACCCTGGTATAACTAGCTTTGAATATGGACAATTACTTTCTGAAGAAGATTATTATAAAGCTATTGAACATTACGGAGAAGACAGTTTCCAAGCAGGAATTGGTGCTGAAGTTATCAAAAGCATGTTAAAAAATATTAATCTCAAAGAAGATAAAATTAAATTAAGAGAAGACTTACTAAAAACAAACTCTGAAACAAATAGAAAAAAAATAGTTAAAAGGCTTAAATTAATTGAAGATTTTATAGAATCTGGAAATAAGCTTGAATGGATGGTGTTGGATGTTTTACCAGTTATACCTCCTGATTTAAGACCATTAGTTATGTTAGATGGAGGAAGATTTGCAACTTCTGATCTAAATGAACTTTATAGAAGAGTTCTAAACAGAAATAATAGACTAAATCGTTTAATTGAGCTTAAAGCTCCTGACATAATTATTCGTAATGAAAAAAGAATGCTTCAAGAAGCTGTAGATGCATTGTTTGATAATAGTAGAAAAAGCAAAGTAATTAAAGCTTCAAATAAAAGGCCTCTAAAATCTTTAGCAGATATGTTAAAAGGTAAGCATGGTAGATTTAGACAAAATTTACTTGGTAAAAGGGTAGATTATTCTGGCAGATCAGTAATTGTTGTAGGTGCAGAATTAAAACTTCATCAATGTGGATTACCTAAAAGAATGGCGCTTGAGTTAATGAAGCCATTTATATATTCAAAATTAGAGTTGTATGGTATATCCAATACCATTAAAGCTGCTAAAAAAATTGTTGAAGAGGAAAGGCCAGAAGTGTGGGATATTTTGGATGAAGTTATAAAAGAACATCCAGTATTCTTAAATAGAGCTCCAACTCTTCATAGATTAGGTATACAGGCTTTTGAACCAATATTAATTGAAGGAAAAGCTATTCAATTGCATCCATTAGTTTGTGCTGCATTTAATGCTGATTTTGATGGAGATCAGATGGCTGTTCATGTACCACTTTCAATTGAAGCACAGCTAGAATCAAGAGTTTTAATGATGTCAACTAATAACATTTTAGGTTCAGCTAGTGGTGAGCCTATAATAGTACCCACTCAAGACATTGTTTTAGGAATATATTATTTATCATTAGTTTTCGAAAAACAGAAGGGTGAAGGTATGTTTTTTGGTTCTTTAAGTGAAATTCAACATGCTATAGATTCTGGAAAATTATCTATACATACAAAAATAAAATATAGAGCAAAAATATGTGATTCAGGTGGAAAAATTAAAAATAAAATGATTGATATAACCCCAGGAAGGTTATTTATTGCTGAACTTTTACCAAAAGAGTCTGAAGTAATTGACTATGATCATATTAATAAGGTTATGACTAAAAAGGAAATTTCCAATTTAATTGATGTAGTATATAGAAATTACGGCCAAAAGAAAACAGTTATTTTTGCTGATCATTTAATGGGATTAGGATTTCATTATGCATGTAAATCTGGTATTTCTATTGGCAAAGACGACATTGTTGTTCCTGAAACAAAGGACTCACATATTAACTCTACATTAAAAAAGATAAGAGAGTATGAAGAGCAATATTCAGATGGATTAATTACAGCTGGAGAAAGATATAATAAGGCTATTGACGAGTGGACTAGATGTACTGATACTATTGCATCAGATATGATGAAAAAATTAGTAGATTCTAATGATTATAAAAATTCAAGTATAAACTTTAAATCCCTTAATAGTATACATATTATGTCAGATTCTGGAGCAAGAGGTTCCCCAGCTCAGATGAGACAACTTGCAGGAATGAGAGGTTTAATGACAAAGCCTTCAGGTGAAATTATAGAGACTCCTATTACTTCTAACTTTAAAGAAGGGCTAAATGAGTTAGAATATTTTATTTCCACTCATGGAGCAAGAAAAGGATTAGCAGATACAGCATTAAAAACAGCTAATTCAGGTTATTTAACTAGAAAATTAGTCGATGTATCTCAAGATTGCATTGTAAATGAGGAAGATTGTGGTACAAACAACTCTATTTTAGTTAGAGAAAAAGTTGAAAATGGAGAAGTTGTTATACCTTTAAGAGAATTAGCTTTAGGTAGAGTTTTAGCAGATGATATATATATACCAGAAAGAACTACACCTTTAATAAAAAAAGGAAAACTAATTGATGAAAGCTTAATGTTATTAATTGAAAACAATAACATTGAGACAGTTAAAATTAGATCAGTATTAGTTTGTGAAAGTAAAAAAGGCATTTGTAGCAAATGCTATGGCAGAGACCTTGCAACCGGCCAGATGGTAAATTTAGGTGAAGCCATTGGTGTTATTGCAGCTCAGTCTATTGGTGAACCAGGAACTCAGTTAACTATGAGAACATTCCATATTGGTGGTGCAGCTCAAAAAATAGCTACAAAATCTGATATCATTTCTTCTCATTCTGGAACAATTAATTTTGAAAATTCATCCATTATAATAAACAGTAATGGAGTGAAAATTAATATGAGTAGAAATTGTGAATTGGTTATAGTAGACGGTAGAAATAACGAAAAATTTAGAAGCAAAGTTCCTTATGGTGCTAAAATTTTATTCGAAGCTAAATCAAAAGTAAGATCTGGCGATAAAATAGCTGAATGGGATCCATTTACATTACCTATAATGACTGAAGTAGAAGGATATGTTTCTTTTGTTGATCTAAAAGATTCCATATCAGTAAAAGAAGTACAAGATGATATAACTGGAATAATTAATAAAGTT
>NZ_RXFM01000026.1 GCF_003953955.1 Candidatus Aquarickettsia rohweri
AATTTTTGTGGCTGAGCAATTAAAAGATTCCAAGGTCTCTCATAATATTGACTTTGGGAGTAATAATATAGGAGCCCAAGGAGCAATGCTTCTGGCTGAACAACTAAAAGATTCCAAGGTCTCTCATACTATTTATCTGGGTATGAATCAAATAGGAGCTCAAGGAGCAATGCTTCTGGCTGAGCAACTAAAAGATTCCAAGGTCTCTCATACTATTAACCTTATGGATAATAATATAGGAGCCAAAGGAGCAATGCTTCTGGCTGTGCAACTAAAAGATTCCAAGGTCTCTCATATTATTGACCTTAGGGATAATAGAATAGGAGACCTAGGAGCAATGTTTCTGGCTGAGCAACTAAAAGGTTCCAAGGTCTCTCATACTATTGACCTTAGGGATAATCAAATAGGAGCCAAAGGAGTAAAGGATCTAGAAAAGATGGTAATAGATAGTAAGTTTCCTTCTAAAGTAGTTTTAAGTGTATATGCATTAGATGAGCTTATGCAATATAATGATGCAATTCTAGCTATTCGGGGACCTAAAAAATTTGAATCAAAGATTCAAGATATATTTGGCACTTCACTTCCAGCACTTAAATCTACAGCTATTCATATTCCTGAAGATGCAATTAGTATAATCGTTCAACATCTTGGACAACAAGAAACAAATCATATTAATCTACAATATTTGCAGGATTTTAGAATAAGAGCTGTTAAATTTTATACAGGAGAAGAAATAACAGCTGCTAGGGCCAATTATACTATCAAGGATACTTTAGCTAAACACAAGCTAGATATGCAAACAAAAGAAGAAAAAACAGTTGCTAGGGCCAATTATACTACTAAAGATACTTTAACTAAACTAGATATAGGAAGAATTGATAAGTTAGCAGCATTGATGTTGTTGACAGAGAATATAGTGAATCTACTGCCAAAAGAAGTAAAGAAGGAAGTGTTAGAACATGTAGATATTAAGTATTTGCAGTATGGAGTGGAAGGAGCATTAGGATTAGGAGGAGCTTATTTAGGATATAAATCAGAAATGGATGAATGGAATCTACCATTAAAAAGAGTAGGAGGGTTCTATTTCAAGGAAGCAATAGTGAATAGCTTAGTAATAAATATGGAAAGCGTAAAAAGGATGGTAGACGAATATACCGAATATACCATATATGAGCATATAGGAGAGAAGGAACAAAATTTAATATGGGAAATGGTGTTAGGAATAGGAATAGGAATATTTTCATCGGCACCAATGTTGACAATGGGGGTAATTAGCTTAGGAGCGGTCAAAAACTATTTGGATATTGAGGAACAAAACATAGGTAAGATAGGAGGAGGTATACTAGGATTAGTGGGTGCTTATTATGCAGGAATAGGAACCTATTATCAATATGTAGCAAGTATGATATGTGCTGCTTATGTTGGTGATATGTTACTTGGTATAAAAGATATAGCAGTACATGGAACGGACTTTATAACTAACTCAGTATTAGAAGAGCATACAGAAGATTTCAATATTAAAGATATGAATCACATAGATATCCACCATAAAATTGAAGACCCTTATACAACTCATTACGATTGTATGCTCTAATGTTAAGAACAATCTCTTTTGCCACCACATACCAACCCTATCTATAACCCAAACTGCAGATAAAAGGTTAGGAAATTATAGTAAATCTTGTCATCATAAAGTGTGTTATTACTGGATTGCCACAGATGCTTGAAGAGCATCTTTGCAATGACTGTTGCTATATATGTCATCACGAAGGAGGAATGTTTGCACTACACACAGTCATCACGAGTGAGAGACAAAGTCTCGACTGAGGTGATCCAGAATTGTTGCTATATTTACGTTTGTTGATAATTTTCCTGGATTGCCACGGATGCTATTGCATCCTCGCAATGACAAGGTTAAGCATTAATCCCGTTGTTTATGGTTATATAACTATCTATTATTATAATAATTTAAAAAATCAAATTGCGGTCATCAATAAATTTTTCAATCTCCACTCATTAGATTTTGCTATTTAAAAATTGCTAAACTTAAAATAATTTTATTCTCTCTATTAGAATGTAACACTGCTTAGTAACAGTCCCGTGATTATTCTTATATATACTGCTTGAATTCAATATAAATTTATCTTAGATTCTAAGCCAAAACGATATTTTAGGTATTAATAAATGGTAAATTTTAGAAATGAATCTGATACAATGGGCAATATGAAAATACCTGCAGATAAATACTGGGGTGCTCAAGCTGAAAGATCTTTGGAGAATTTTAAAATAGGTATTGAAAAAATGCCAAAAGCATTAATTTATGCATTAGCAAAACAAAAGAAAGCTGCAGCACTGTCTAATGAAATAATAGGAAAATTAGATTTTAAAATTTCAAAAGCTATATCAAATGCTGCTGATAAGGTTTTATCAGGTTCTTATGATGATAATTTTCCACTATCTGTTTGGCAAACTGGTTCAGGAACACAAACAAATATGAATATGAATGAGGTGCTTTCAAATTTAGCAATTGAAGAATTAGGTGGTGAAGTTGGAAGTAAAAAACCTGTGCATCCTAATGATCATGTGAATATGAGTCAATCCTCAAATGATACATTCCCAACTGCTATGCATATTGCAGCTGTTACTGAAATAAAATCTAATTTATTACCATCTTTAAGTTATTTTAAAAAGGAATTAAATAATAAAGTAAAAGAATTCAAAGATATAGTAAAAATAGGGAGGACACATCTGCAAGATGCAACACCTATTACTTTATCTCAAGAATTTTCAGGATATTTAGCTCAAGTAGAACTAAATATAGAAAGAATAAACAAGTGCTTGCCAAATTTAAAACAACTTGCCCAGGGAGGTACTGCTGTTGGCACTGGTATTAATTGTAGTAAAGCTTTCATAGATCATTTCATTAAAAATATAAATGAAATAACTGGTTTAGATTTTAAAACTTCTAGCAATAAATTTGAATCACTTGCAAGTTGTGATGCATTAATTGAAGCTAGTGGAGCTCTTAATACTTTAGCTGCTAGTTTAATGAAAATTGCTAATGATATAAGGTTTTTAGCATCTGGTCCTAGGTGTGGATTTGGGGAGTTAATATTACCGGCGAATGAACCAGGTTCTTCAATTATGCCGGGCAAAGTCAATCCAACTCAGTGTGAAGCAATCACTATGGTTGCTGCTCAAGTTATTGGAAACCATACTACAATAACAGTTGCAGGTTCAAATGGTCATTTTGAGTTAAATGTATTTAGGCCAGTTGTAATTTATAATTTTTTACAATCTGTTCAATTATTGTCAGATTCTGTAACAAGCTTTACAAATAAGTGCCTTATTGGTATTAAAGCTAATCATGAAAAAATTGATATGCTGCTCCATCAATCATTGATGTTAATTACTGCGCTTAATCCATATATTGGTTATGATAATGCAGCTAAAATTGCAAAAAATGCATATGAAAAAAATATAACTCTAAAAGAATCTGGAGTATCTCTTGGGTTGATTTCTGCAGAAGATTTCGATAAATGGATTAAACCTGGAGAGATGGTAAAATTAAAAGACTAAGGTTCATGCATAAAAAAAACGTTGACCAAATTTTTCAGATTTTGAGTCAGCAAAGACCAGCTCCAAAAATAGAGTTAGATTTTATTAATAATTTTACTTTATTTGTGGCTGTAGTTCTTTCTGCACAATCCACTGATAAAGGAGTGAATAAGGTTACTCCCAGATTATTTGAGGTGGCAGATGATCCATATAAAATGCTTATGTTAGGTGAAGCAAATTTAAGGGGCTATATAAAAAGTATAGGATTATACAATTCTAAAGCAAAAAATATTATAAATGCTTGTCAAATAATGGTAGATAAACATGATAATCAACTTCCAGATAATTTTGATGACTTATGTGAATTACCAGGTGTAGGAAGAAAAAGTGCAAATGTCTTACTGAATTCATTATTTAATCAACATACAATTGCAGTTGATACACATGTTTTTAGAGTAAGTAACCGATTAGGGCTATGCAAAACAAAAACACCTGATGCAACAGAATTTGCTTTAGTTAAGAAGATACCTAATAAATGGAAGAAATATGCACACCATTGGTTAGTTTTGCATGGTAGATATATTTGCAAAGCAAGGAAGCCAATGTGTAAAGAGTGTATAATTTATGATTTATGTGAATTTGGTGATAAAATTTAAATATCAATATTGATTATATTATTTGCAGTTTTTTGCAACTTATAGTAGACAAAATTTGAAGTATTGAGAAGTGTTACAATATATATAATAAGCAAGAAGTAGGAGGTATAGAGTATGTATATGATGAAGGTGCAATTTACGGAAAGATACTGAAGATATTATGTAAGTCTACTATATTAATTCCAACTCAAATTTTTTTTCCTAAAAAACTTATAAAAGGTGGATATATTTCTAATTATACATGTGAGCCAATAGATAATTTTTTTATAATTGCTTCAAAAAAAGACAAGATTCAATAAAAGAAAGAGATTCCAGTTGTATATCTAAATTAATGACTTTTATTTCAAATGATAATAAACAAGAGTCTTATTATAAACCTGAGCTGTAGATAAGAATTGCTCTATAAAGAACTAGAATGCGACTATACAACAATATTTAGTACAGTTATGAACAACAATATAGTCATTGCGAGAGCACAAAGTGCTCGTGGCAATCCAGAGAAGCTATCAACAAATATAAATGCGATAATAATTGTGGATCACCACAGTCGAGCTAAAGCTCTCCTTCGTTATGACTCTTGAGAGATACTCTTCTTCATGACTACAAGATTTGCTATAAATTTCTTATTTCTTATCTGCAGTTCGGGTTATTATAAATATACTTCAGAGCATTATCAATTTTCATGGTTGATTGATGCTATAATTGCTGCATCTGTTAAGACAATATCAAAAATATATATTGAATCACATTTGCAAACTTTTAAAATTCACTAAATTATATTACTTGGGTTTAGATAATTTACTGATATATAGAGTTTATAGATGATTTAATGATATAACTTATACAAAGAAGATGATTGAAATTAATTAATTCATAATGATAGGGTAGTGAAATTAATAAAAATATATGAAAAATTTAGAAGTTTAGTTTATCATTAATTTTATTAATTGCTTCTTCCAGTTCAACTTTACACATTGCAGCATATTCACCAGCTAATCTTTCAAGAGCATCATTATATATAATTTTTTCACTGTAAGATCTTTCAGATTTTTCAACATTACTATGCAATTCTTTTATAACTTCTGCTATAGCAATTACATTACCTGAGTTTATTTTAGTTTCATATTGCTGAACCCTTTTGCTCCACATACCTTTGTTTAGTTTTATTTTTTTTCCTGATAAAACATCTAGAGCCTTGTTTAAGAATTCATTAGAACAAAGTGGTCTAAGTCCAACTTTAGTAGCTCTGGATTGTGGAATTCTTAAAGTCATATTATTATTTTCAAAGGTAATAACATATACTTTTATCTCGATACCACCATAATTATCTACTTCTTCAGACAATATCTTGCCTACTCCATGTGTGGGATAAACTACAGAATCTCCTATATTAAAACTATATTGTTTTGACATTTTGTCAGCTAATTAGTTTTTGTGAGAGTAAATATAACACTATTAATTATAAAAGTAAAATTTTATAATGTAAAAATTTAAGATTTTGTAACCTATGGTTTATTTAATTTATTAGTTATATTTTAATTAGTTACTAAAATAACTTTACCAATATTTTTTCCGGATTTTATATATTGATGTGCATGTATATAATCTTTAAGAGGAAATATTTTACTTATTAATGGCCTTATAGTTCCTTCAAAAATATAAGGTAGTAGGTTTTTACATGCTTCTTTAAATAGTAATGATTTTTGCTTTTCATTCTTATTTCTAAGTGTAGAGCCAATAATTGTTAAATTTTTCATCAATATTCTTGCAGCGTTGATTTCTGATATCTTGCTATCCATTACAGCAAATAATATAAGCTTCCCATATTTATTTAGTAAGCTTAAATTTTGATCTAAATATTTTCCACCTAATATATCTATGATTAAGTCAATTTTTAGGTTTTTAGATTTTATTTTATCTTTAAATTGATCAAAACTTAATCTTTTGCAATTTGGAAAATTTTTTAAATAATCTAATTTTTTAATATCTCTGGCTGTTGTAAAAACATCCTTACCTTCATTTAAAGCGTATTGGATTGTTAATGAGCATATACCACTTGCACCTCCATGTATTAAAACATTAGAGCAATCTTTGATTTTTCCAATATTATATAAGTTTAGCCAAGTTGTTACAATTGCTTCTGGAATTGCTGCTGCTATGTTATAATCAATATGATTGAGGATAGGGTGAATAAAATTTTCATCAACTTCAACTTCTTCGCTATATCCACCAGAAGTTAATAATGCAAATACTCTTTGACCATTATCATTCCTGATACCTGATACTTCAAGTCCAGGAATACTATTACCATCTGGAGATGTATATTTGCCTTCTAACTGTAAAATATCCACTCTATTTACACCTATTGCTTTAACTTTTATCTTAACTTTCATGAAGATACATTATTAAATTTAACACAGGCTACTTTGGTAATATTATGTTGTAAATAAAATTTATTGAGTTAATTTTATAAATTAAAGTAAATAGTTTTAATGTATATCATTATTAGTGGATGAAGTTATATTAGATATATGGTATCAATAAGCGAAATGTGCTTGTGTAAGGTTAATTAAATAATTGGTATATATAGTATGATACCTATATAATGAATAATTCATATAAGTAAAAAAATATATATAACTAAAGGCAGTATGATTAAAAGAATATTATTACTTATAACCTTGGCTATTTTTATAATAATTTTAGCAGTATTTATTCAAAAACCAGGTTTTTATGTATTAAATAATAAGCAAAATTCTAAATTAACTAAAGATAATTTATCGACCCCTTACAATAGCCATTATACAAAAGATAGCATAGGAATTTATTTAATAAATTTAAAAAGATCTAAAGATAGGTTAAGGACAATTAAGCCTTTGTTAGGGCAGCTAAATATGCCATATACAATTGTACAAGCTGTTGATGGCAATTTTATTCCAAAAGAAAAGATAAATCACCTAGTTGATTTTAAGAATTATAACAAATATTTAGGACATTCTCCTAAATTAGGTACAATAGGTTGTTCAATGTCACATTTTAAAGTCTGGAAGCAGTTTTTAGAATCAAACAATCAATTTGCTTTGGTATTAGAGGATGATATTTCATTTAATCCAAATTTATTTAGAAAGATTATTGATAAATCTTTAAGAATAAGTGAACTATGGGATATTTTGTCCTTTGACATATCCCATGGAGGGCTTCCAATAAAAATTAAAAAAATTATTAATAAATATTCTTTGAATTACTATTTATTTAATATTAGTCATGCTGGAGCATATTTAATTAATAGAGATGCAGCATATAAGCAACTGAAAAGTTCACTTCCTATTAAAATGCCTGTTGATCATTATTTTTTAAGGTCATGGGAATTTGATGTTAAATTTGCAGGTATTGAGCCAAGAATTGTTTATCAAACATTCGGGGATTCAGAAATAAATAATGTAAAGGATACTAAAAATATTAAAGAAAAAAAAGATAAATTACAGAAATTTGTTTTTATAATTAAAACTGAAATTATAAGATTTATATACAATTTGAAAGTAATATTAATGGCGAAGTGGCGATAAAATAATAAAAGATGGTGGAGGCAAACGGATTTGAACCGATGACCCTCTGCTTGCAAAGCAGATGCTCTACCAACTGAGCTATGCCCCCAGACTGGAGCGGGCGAAGGGAGTCGAACCCTCGACCCCAACCTTGGCAAGGTTGTGCTCTACCACTGAGCTACGCCCGCTTTTTACTTAGTTAAGATAAAATATACCTAAAATAATATTAATTGCAAACATATTATTAAATTATATTTTTTATTATATAAAAAATAAAATAATTTGAACTTTTGCTTAAAAATTGTGAATAGTTATGTTTAATAAATTCTTAAAGAATAAATTAATAATATTTTGTTGATTAATAAAAAAATTATAAATATCATAAATAAATTTTATTTAATTTTTAAGAGGGGTTCAAGATGGTGGGATTAACTAGCGATCGAATTGAGGAAATACGTGAAAAAATGGAAGTGTATAAAGGTTCTGGTTTAGATCCAATAAAAGCTATATCTAATTCAGAAGATGGACTTGATTTGTTGAAACATTTTTTGGACACTGAGGGTATAAAACTATTTGAAAGTAATGTCAAAGATAGTAGTCAATATACTATGTTAGAAAAATTATTTGAGTTTTTATACAATATTTTTGGAGCTGAATATAAAATTCATGATGTAAACTCTTTGGATCAAAATGGCCAAGGAGTTTTACATAGTTTATTCGCCTCATCAAATATGCTTAAAGAAGTGGTGGATAGATTTGGCGCTGATATTAATATTCAAAACAAGTATGGTGAAACAGTGCTTATGAAATCTGCATAATATGGTAGAGGCGATTCTGTTGAATACTTAATAAGTGAAGGTGCAGATGTTACTAAAACTAATAATAAAGGTCAAAATTTATTACATATGTTAGCTGAACAGTTTAAAGAGAGAGATATGGAAGGGCAACTACAAACAATTGATATATTGCAAATGAATGGTGATTTGGATAAATTATTGTCACAGAAAGATAACAAAGGAAAAACTCCATTAGATTATGCTCGTGAAAATCAACATTCTGTAGCAAATCAGCTAATTGAAAAATTTACTTTGCTATCTATGACAAAAGGGCCGCACTCAGAGAAAATATTAAGTGAAAATCAAAATAAATCAAAAGATAAAGGAATTTAAATAATATATCAAAGATGATATAAGAAGTTTTGAACTCTTAATATTTAACATTATTTAGCTAGTTAAATACATAATTTTGTTCTTTATATTGATTTATAATTATAAATCAATAAATTTCTTAAATTGATTGTTGCTTTTATAAGTGAAATATACTTTTAACTAAGCTGCAGATTTTTTATTGCGGAAATTTTTAATTCTTTTTTCTATTTCAGGTCTAAAATGTCTCACTAACCCTTGTATAGGCCAAGCTGCAGCATCACCCAATGCACATATAGTATGTCCTTCAATTTGCTTAGTAAGTTCTATTATTGAATCAATTTCTTCAATTTTTGCATCACCTTTTACTAATCTAGTCATGATTCTATAAAGCCATCCAGTGCCTTCTCTGCAAGGTGTGCATTGCCCACATGATTCATGCATGTAGAATTTTGATAAATTTGCAATAGCATCAATAATATCAGTAGATTTATCCATAACAATAACACCAGCTGTTCCAAGAGCTGTATTTGCTTCTTTTAGGCTATCAAAATCCATTAATACGTCTTCACATATTTTTTTTGGAATAACTGGTACTGATGAACCACCTGGGATTACGGCAAGTAAATTATCCCATCCTCCTCTAACACCTCCTGCATGTTTTTCAATCAACTCTTTTAGAGGTATAGACATTGACTCTTCAATATTACAAGGTTTATTAACATGTCCTGATATACAAAAAACCTTTGTTCCAGTATTTTTAGGTCTGCCTATAGATGCAAACCAGTCCGCTCCACGTTTTAGGATTTCAGGTACCACTGCGATTGTCTCTATATTATTAACTGTAGTAGGGCAACCCCATACACCAACAACAGCTGGGAAAGCTGGGGGTTTTAACCTTGGCATTCCTTTTCTGCCTTCTAAACTGTTTAATAATGCTGTTTCTTCTCCGCATATATAAGCACCAGCTCCTCGATGAATATAAATATCGTAATCAACGCCAGTTCCTAAAATATTTTTTCCTAAAAATCCCTTTTCATATGCTTCATCAATGGCTTTTTGTAAGATAACTGACTCATTGTAATACTCGCCTCTAATATAAATATAAGTTGCTTTAGCTCTTATTGCTAGGCCAGATAAAACACTGCCTTCAACAACTCTATGTGGTTCATAACGAATTATATCTCTGTCTTTACAAGTGCCTGGCTCACTTTCATCAGCATTTACAATGAGATAGGACGGCATGCCATTTTTTGCTTCTTTTGGCATAAATGACCATTTCATGCCTGTAGAAAAGCCAGCGCCACCTCTGCCTCTTAAATCAGATTTTTTAACTTCTTCAATAATATCATCTGGGGATTTTTTTAAATTTTCTTTATATTTATGCCAAACACCTCTTTTGATTGAAGATTGAATATCAAACGATAATTTCCCATCTAAATTAGTGAAAATTCTATCACTTTTTTTCAGCATAAATTTTATTTTTAATTATGTCTAGCTTGATCCATTTTAGCACTTTATGAAAATAACAAAAGAAAAAATATTATTTTAATCAAAGTTGTAGATAAGAGTTTAGTTGCAAGAGATAAAAAAGCTATTATATAGGTGCATTTAATACACGTTGAGTTAAAAATATAGTCATTGCGAGAGTATGTTAATGTTCGTGGCAATCCAGGAATATCTCAAAGACATAAGTGAGGCAATAATTCTGGATCACCACAGTCAGAACTTCGCTTTTCTTTCGTGATGACTGTTCAGATATACTCCGCTTCATGATTATAAAATTTGCTATAAATTTCTTACTTCTTATCTGCAGCTTGGGTTAAAATTAATAAAAAAATTCTTCAAGTATTATGTATGCAGATACAAGGTCATCAATTTTATTCCTTTTTTTCCTTTTAATATTTGCTTGCTTCATAAGTGTATTGGCTAAAGAGGTGGTAAATCTTTCATCGACCAGAATGATTGGTAATTTTGTTGAATTAGATAGTAATTTCGTAAATTTATTTATTTGATTGGTGTTTTCTGTGTCAAGCCCATTTAATTTTATAGGATTGCCTATGATTATTCCATTAATACAATTTTTATCTATAAGCTTTAGTAACTCATTAAAATTTTGAGTGATATTTTGCAGAATTTGAAGAGGTGTTACTATTTTAATACTGCTATTATAAATAGCCAAGCCTGATTTTTTAGTACCAAAATCGATGCCTAATACTTTAAAATTTTCTAATTTATTAAGTTTATTTAAAAATTCATCTTTACTTTCAAAAATCATATTAGTAAAAAGATATTATGTAGTATTGATTAATATATATTATAATGGATATAAGTAAATCTGAAGTTGAAAAGATAATAAAGTTATCAAGCATCTCATGTAGTGAAAAAGAATTAGCAATTTATATTGGTGATATGTGTAAAATTGTTGATTTATTTGATAAGTTAAAAGATGTAGATACAGAAGGGGTTAAACCAATGTATAATGTTATTGAAGATAATTTAAGATTAAAAGAAGACGAGGTAATTGATAAAAATTCTAGGGATGATGTTTTAAAAAATGTGCCAAAAAGTAAATATGGGTTTTATGTTGTTCCAAAAATTATAGAATAATGATATATGCAGTATCATATATTATTAATTGATGATGATGAAGAAATAGGTCAGCTTTTATCTGAGTATTTGAATAAAAATAATTATATTGTAAGCATAGCTAATAATACTGTTATGGCAGATGAATTGTTAGATATATTTAAATTTGATTTAATTATATTAGATGTTCTAATGCCTAATGAAACAGGGATAGAGTTTTTAAAGAGGAAATTTTTTAATACTCCTGTTATAATGTTGACAGCTCTGGCAGATGTGGATGATAGGATAAATGGGTTAGAAAGTGGTGCTGAAGATTATATTGCTAAGCCATTTGAACCAAAAGAACTGCTTATTAGGATTGAAAAAATAATCTCAAGATTTAAAAAAGAATCAAGTGTTGAAACAAAAGTAAAATTTGGAAATTTTGAATTTGATTTAGAAAATAAAAATTTATCATCTGATGGTAAGTTAATATCCTTAACTACTAGTCAAAGGGACTTATTAAATATTTTTACTAAGAATATTAATATTGTTATTTCAAGAGAGGAATTAGCTAAGCAATTAAATAATATCAACGCTAGAACTATTGATACTCAAATTACTAGGCTTAGGACTAAAATAGAAAAAAATCCTAAATCACCAGAATTTCTTCAAACAATTAGAAATCAAGGGTATGTTTTATGGGGGTAGGGGGGTATTTTATTTACAATTTAATAGTCTGTGGATTTTAAAGTAGGTATAAATGCTACCAAATAATCTCTATATAATATATAAAAATAAAGACTAAAGAAACAAATAACTAAAATCAGATGAATATATCTAACACTAAAAATATTGAAGAGTTAATTAAAAATTATAAGGCACTAGACTTGAGAGAAATGGTATATAAAGATCAGATGTTGGAATTTATTTATAATTCAGAGAATCACTTTAGTAGATCTAATAAATTAGGTTATTTTACTGCATCTGCATTTATTATGAATAAAAATATGTCGAAATTTTTGTTGATGCATCACAAAAAATTAAATAGATGGTTCCAGCTTGGCGGACATTGTGATGGAGATAATGATGTAATAAGGTAAGCGCTAAAATAAGGGCATCTAGGCAAGAATAAAAATAAGTGGTAGAACAAAAGCCTAAAAAAATAGAGGCTAATGATGCTATTAGAAAAAAAGAAAAAAAGAATAAGTAATGAAAAATGGAAAGAGCTAGTAGAAGAATATAAAAAAAAGTAATGTAAGTAAATATGAATTTTGTAAGCAAAAGAATGTGCCGAGAAGTACATTTTATAAATGGCACAGAATTCTTGTAGGAAATAAAAGAAATACAGTAAAAAATAAATTTATACCAATAAGAGTGAAAGAA
>NZ_RXFM01000027.1 GCF_003953955.1 Candidatus Aquarickettsia rohweri
GAAAAAAATGGAGTACCTTTTGAAGAATTATGCAGCTATGCTTTAGAATCTATTGAAAAAGGCCAATCTATTGAAAAAAACAAACAGCAAGCAGTTACTTCAGATCAGAAAGAGAAAAAGTAACTAACTTTATTTAAAAAAAATATTGGCATTTTACATATAGCTAAATAACTTTAATAGAAGTAAATTAACCCAAACTGCAGTTAAGAAATAAGAAATTTATAATGAATCTTATCATGATGAAGTGCAGTGTATATCTGGATTGCCACTGATGCCTATCATCATCCTCGCAATGACGTTTTTATTTTTGTCATCACGAGGTTGCATAGCAACCGTGGTGATCCATAATTGTTGTAATTCACACCAGAACTAGTCATCACGAGCCACGTTAGTGGCGTGGTGATCCAGAATTATTACCTTAATTACATTTGTTAATAACTTTCCTGTCCTGGATTGCCGCGAGCATTAAAATGCTCTCGCAATGACTGTATTGCTAACAAAATTGTATTCAAGTGTTTGTATATAGCACTTCTTTTGCCTCTTACAAAGTAATTCTTATCTGCAGCTCAGGTTAAATTATAATTAATTAGCTATATTTAACTTGAAAAAACATATAAATACTATAATTTTAACCTTTAAAATTAACCAACATTATCAATTAAATGAAAAATCTAAAGTACAGCAAGTTTGCTCTTCAAGTTATAATTTCATTTTTATTAATAATGTTAGTAACAAGGATTTGCCTTATTACTCAAAGCATATTTCTTGATCAAATAAACTTTAATATCTTTGAAATATCAAAAATACTATTGTTAGGTGAGTTAAATGATTTATCTACACTTTTTTATATCTTAACACCAATATCAATAATTTATCTACTTTTACCTACTTTTTTATTAAAAACCAAAATTAGCAATCTTATTGGCAAACTATTTATCTTCGCCTATATATATGGATTACTATTTAACTTAGTAGCAGAATACTTTTTTTGGGATGAATTTGGAGTTAGATATAATTTTATTGCAGTAGATTATTTAGTATATCGTAGAGAAGTCACAGGCAATATATATGAATCATATCCTCTTATAAAAATCTTAATTGCCATTGCCATTTGTGTACCAATAATTTATTTTTTCATTTCTTTTCTAACAAAAAGATTTAATTTTAAAAATTTTCCTAAATTCTTTATTATAAAAACATCAATATTGCTAATATTATTTCTTAGTGCCAGTTATTATTTTAATCCAAAAAACTTCACATATAGTAAATTCAGTAATAATAATTATGCAGCCAATCTCTCTTATAATGGCCTAGATAAGCTCTTTAGCGCATATAACAATAACATTCTTAGTTATAAAGATTTTTATATAAATTATAATAAAGATAAGATTTTAAAAAATTTAAGAGACAAACTATTATCAAAAAACAGCACTTATATTTCTAATGAGCTCACAAATATTACTAGGAATATAACCCCAGCTGATAAGAATAAACATAAATATAATATAGCTTTAGTCCTTGTAGAAAGCCTAAGTGCTGAATACTTGAAATATTTTGACAATAATGAGAATATTACACCATTCCTAGATAACTTAACTTCTAAGAGTATTTTTTTCGACAATTTTTATGCTACTGGAACAAGAACTGTAAGAGGGCTTGAAGCAATAAGCTTGTCACTACCACCTTTGCCAGGAAATTCAATTGTAAGACTACCTAATAATCAAAATTTATTCAGCATCGGCTCTGTATTTAAAAATTCTGGATATGAAAACAAATTTATTTATGGTGGATTTGGCTATTTTGATAATATTAATGCATTTTTTTCAAAAAATAATTTCAAGATTGTAGATAGAGCAAATTTCTCTAAAGAAGAAATTAATTTTTCAAACATTTGGGGTGTAAGTGATGAAGATTTATTTAATAAATTTATTAGTGAAGCCGATAAATCTTATAATTCTAAAACTCCTTTTTTCTCATTTATACTAACCACCTCAAATCATAGACCATATACATATCCAGAAAACAAAATTGATATTCCATCTGGAACAGGAAGAGCTGGAGCTGTAAAATATACAGATTTTGCAATTCAGCAATTAATAAATAACTCAAAAAACAAGCCTTGGTTTGATGATACGATTTTTGTTATAGTTGCAGATCACTGTGCTGGCAGTGCTGGCAAAACTCAAATCCCTGTACAAAAATATCATATACCATTATTTATCTATGCACCAAAAATTCTCAAGCCTGAAGTAATACATAACCTTTCCAGTCAAATTGATATAGCACCTACTTTAATGGGAATCTTAAATATACCCTATGAAAGCAAATTTTTTGGCAAAGATATTATAAATTCTACAGCTAATAGAGCTTTTGTAAGTACATATCAAAAAGTAGGATATTTCTCTAATAATCAATTAACAATACTTGGACCAAAAGAATCATATTGGAGCTATAAAGTAGATCAAAATTTTATTCAAAAACCAAACACTGTAGATCAAAATCATCTGTTTGATGCAGTAACATTTTACCAATCGGCTAGCTATCTACTTAATAATAATTATTTGAAAGAATAAATTTGTTGCTTTTAATAAGATTTGTTATTCTGTTAGTAATAACCAAAATAATAAGTTTTTAAATGCCTAAATACCTAAAATATTCTAGTGGCATAATTATTGCTATAGCTGCCATTTTAATTATTATACCATTTTTTATCCCCTTATCACATTATAAAGGCATAATTCAATCTGAATTTAAGAAAAAAACTGGATTAGATATAGTTATTGAAGGAAGTTTGAATTTATCTATTATACCTCAGCCTAGAATTAAACTTGAAAAAATAAAAATTCCTTCTCAATTTAAAACAAATTCTCTATTAGATCTTAACAGTGCAACAATCAAATTATCACTTAGCAAACTATTTATCGGCAAAATTGCAATATCTTATGTAGAGTTGGATCAGCCGACAATCAATTTAGAAATGCTAAGTGATGGTAATATTAATTGGAAATTACCCAATATAAAATCTAGTGATATAAATGAGTCTAAAAGCATAAACACTACAAACAAAAATTCTCATATTATAAAGCTTCCTATTCCTTTGAATCAAATAACAATTAAAAATGGGCAATTTAATTATTTAAAAGAGAATAAACTTACCAAATTAGAAAAAATAAATTTAAATCTACAGTTCAGTAGTACTACAGGACCAATAAAATTCTCAGGCAACTTTAACTCATTAGAACAATATTTTAGGTTAAGTGGAATAATAAAGCAGCTAAAAAATAACATAAATCTTACAACTGAAATCAATGCTTTAGAACAAAAAATTAACCTAATAGGAGACTTAAACCTAGATCAATTTATTTTTAATGGCAACATGATGTTACAAGGTAGCCTTAAAAAACTGCTTAATATTTCTAACCTACCAAAAAATACACCTAAAAATTATAAAATAGAGGCAAAAATTAATGGCACTAAATCAGAAGCTAATCTTAATTCGATAATTTTAACTTTAGGAAAAACCAAAGGTAATGGCAAATTGAATTATAATATCAAAAATAACAAAGGTAATCTTTTTTTAAAGATAAATCCAGGTAAAGTAATAATTGACTATGCAATTAAAAAATCTTCATCTAATTCTCTAGAAAATTCAATTAATTTACAAGCACAGAATATCTCTCTTTTATTAAATACTTTAGGTTTTAATTTTCCAAAATTATCTAAGATTATTAGCCAAAAACTTTCATTTAATACAAAAGTTAATTATGCCGTACAAAAATTAACATTTGATAATTTTATATTTAAATCTGGTAATTCTGTATTACGTGGTGATATAGGAATTCAAAATCCAGGATATAATCCAATATTTAACTATAATATTAAAATTGATGCAGGATCTAACTTAACTAATCTTCTTAATGTTAACCTACCCTTTAACACATATAATCTCAGTATTATGGGAGACTCTATAATTAATGGCAAAGATATTAAAACTAATACCCAAATCTTTATTGATAAATTAAAATCAAATATTACAGGAAATATAAATTTAGATCAGGGTATAAAACCTTCATTAAAAATAGAAATTTTAAGTGATGATTTAACAAAATCTATAATGCATCTATTTAAAGTTAACTTACCAAAACTCTATAATTTAAAACTCTCTACATTAATAAATGGCGACTTTAACCAAAAAATAGATATTATTTTAAATAAATCCACCGCAAAAATTGGAAAAGATACTGTTATTCTCAAAGGCAATTCAACAATTACACTTAATACTAAAAAACCATTTGTATCAACAAATCTAGCAATTTCAGAACTCAATCTTAACAATTTAATTTTGAAATCAAATACTAACCACAGCCAAAAATTAAAAAGTGAGATTAATAATCACTGGTCTACTAAAAAAATTGACCTATCTTCATTTGCAGCTATGGATGGAAAATTTGCTTTGGATATTGAAAAATTAACCTATGGATCATTAATATTTGATAATATTAAAACCAAAGCACAACTTGAAAATGAAAAATTCAAAATTAATTCATTTAATGGTAACCTTTATGGTGGTCAATTGAATGGCTTTGGCTCCATCTCAAGTCTAACAAATAGACAAATTGACATCAATATGACACTAAAAAATGCACATTTAAAAAATATTATTCCTGAAAACAATAAATTTAAAATAACTCAAGGCTTACTTAGCTTCACTGCAAATCTAAAATCAGAAGGTGAAAATCAATCTCAATATATTAATAACATTATTGGTAACATAAATTTTAACGCAAGTAATGGAAAAATAAGTGGAGTAGATTTACAAAAAATACTCAATGCTCTAAAACAAATAAAAAGTCCTGAAGAAATATTAAATTTACTATATTCATCTTTTTCAAAAGGAGAGACCCTATTCAATAACCTAACAGGCAGATTATTATTTAAAAATGGTATAGCAGATTTACAAGATTGCAAACTCATAGCACAAGGAGCAAATGCGACTGCTATAGGTAAAATCAATTTACCAAATAATAATATTGATATCACAACAAAAATAGATATCGCAATTCAAAAAGTCCCAGCTTTTAAAGTTATAACTTATGGAAATCTTGATAACCCGTCTTATAAATTAGATACCAAATCTCTCAAAAAATACCTAATGCAAAATTTAGCAGTTAATATAATTGGTAATTTTACCAATGCTAAAGATAAGCCTGAAAATTTTATAAAAGATATTTTTAGCAATATTGCGAATTGAAAATTTATTTAATTTTTGATTTATTCTTTAAATTCACTTGTTTAGATCTTGCAATTGCTAAATCATTTTTATCAATATTTTTTGTAATTACGCTACCTGCAGCTATCATTGATTTCGAATCTACTTTTATAGGAGAAATAATTGATGTATTAGAACCTATAAATACTTTTTCCCCAATAACGCTATGGTGTTTATTTTCACCATCATAATTACAGAAAACTGTTCCCGCTCCAATATTAACATCATCAGATATAGTAGCATCACCTATATATGATAAATGATCTGCTTTAACATTATCCATCAAAATTGAATTTTTAATTTCAACAAAATTCCCTATTTTAGAATTATTACATATTTTTGTATTAGGCCTAATTCTTGCAAAAGGACCTATAACCACACCTTTGTCGATAGCAACACCTTCAATATGTGAAAAAGATTTAATAACCGACCCTTGATTAATGACCGTATCTTTCCCAATAAATACACTAGGATAAATTATAACATCATTTTGCACTTTAATATTATTTGCAAAGTAACTACTTTCAGGGTTTATCACTGTAACACCACTATTTAATAATCTTTTTGCAATAAGCTTTTGATTATAATATTCTGCATTAATTAATTGCACCCTATCATTTATACCCATTACTTCAGATTCATCAGCTACAACATATGTGCATACCTTTTTGCTTAAAACAGCATATTTTACAATATCAGTTAAGTAAAATTCTTTTTGACTATTATAGTCCATATTGTGATTCTCATTTAAAAATCCTTCCACAATATGTTTTTTAGCTAATATAATTCCTGAATTACACAACCCTATCTGTTTTTGTTGATTATTAGCATCTTTATCTTCAATAATTTCAACTACTCTATTATTATCCTTAGAAATAACTCTACCATATCCATCAGGATTCTTTGCATTAAATCCAACAACACATAAATCAACACCTGTGTCAATCTCATTATACATGTTCATAATCGTATTTTCTGTAACAAATGGTGTATCACCATATAATATAAGTACTAAATCATTAATTGCTGTCATATTATTACATGCTACTTTAACTGCATCACCTGTTCCTAACCTTTGCTTTTGAAGAATTGTTTTTAATTTATATTTAATAGCAAAGTCTTTAAATGTTTGATGATTTTGCAATTCTTCATTAATAACAATATTAAGCGAATCAGCATTAACTACAGCAGCTAAATTTATTACATACTCAATAATTGGCTTTAAGCTAACTTCATGCAACACTTTTGGAATAGAAGATTGCATCCTTTCTCCGTTTCCTGCAGATAATATAATAATTGTTGGTTTAAATTTTCCTTGCATATTTTATAAATATTCCTTATTTATTTGATTGGTTATCTAAAGTTTACAAATTTTATGTTAAAATTTTCTAAGTGGCAATTAGTTAGTATAATTATCATAATATTACTTTCAATCTATTTTTCTATTCCAACCTTTTTTTATAATTTAAAAAAAATTAACTTCATACCACAAGAAAAAATAAATTTTGGACTAGATTTAAAGGGCGGAGTATCTCTTACAATACAGGCAAATTTAACAGATTATATTAAAGAAAAATTTACACAGCATACAAACCAGATTAAAAATAAGTTAATAAATAATAATATTAATTTCTATGACTGGGAAGTGAATGATAACTTATTAAAATTTACTATTACTGAAAATAATAGTAAAATAGATAAAGTAAGGAAACTACTTATAACTAAAGATTTTGATATTAAAAACTCTGATAATCAAATTATTATAAAATTTAACAATGACTATATTCACAAATTAAATTCTGATGTTTTAAAACAAAGTATAGAAGTTATTCGTAAAAGAGTAGATTCAGTAGGAACAAAAGAAGTTGAAATTCAAACAATTGGTAATGATAAAATATTATTGCAAGTTCCCGGTATAAACAATCCTGATGAAATAAAGAAAATCATTGGCAAAACCGCAAGATTGACTTTTCACATGGTAAAAAACAAAGTAGCAGAAAACTTAACTGATTCTGAAAAAATTGCTTTGTTAATTAATTCTAAAATCCTATCATTAGAAAATAGTACTGAATCATTAATTATAGATTCACAACCTTTAATGACTGGAGATATGCTTGAAACTGCATATATTTCACAAGGAACATTAGGTGAGCCAGTGATAAGATTTAAATTAGACAACTTAGGTAGAGAAATTTTTGCAGACATTACAACTAATAACACCGGAAAAATGCTAGCTATTGTATTTGACGAAAAAATAATTAGTTATCCAATGATAAATGAGCCGATTTTAGGTGGCGAAGGTAATATTTCAGGAAGTTTTACCCCTGAATCAGCTTCTGAATTAGCACTATTACTTAGAGCTGGATACTTACCAGTACCACTTGAAATTACTGAAGAAAGATTAGTAGGTCCAACACTTGGAATTGAATCAATAAAAGCAGGAATAAAAGCTTGTATAATAGCAGCTATATTAGTTTTTATAATAATGTTAGCTTATTATAAGTTATTTGGACTTATAGCAAATTTTGCATTAATTATTAATTTTATAATGATGATTGCTATACTTTCTATTTTTAATGCAACATTAACATTGCCTGGAATTGCTGGAATAGTACTAACTTTAGGCATGGCAGTTGATGCTAATGTTTTAATTTTTGAAAGAATTAAAGAAGAATTAAAAAAAGGAATGCTACCGTTAAATGCCTTACATAATGGCTATCATTATGCTTTTATTACAATTTTTGATTCAAATACAACAACAATTTTTGCAGCAATAGTATTATATATATTTGGCACAGGGCCAACTCAAGGATTTGCAATAACTTTAATAGTAGGAATTTTATGTTCTATGTTTACATCTATTTCAGTTACAAAGATAATAATAACTTTATGGTATAAAATAAAAAAACCAAAAAATATTAGTGTTTAGAAAATTATAATACGTGATAAAAAAATTAAAAAAGAAATTTTTAAATATATCTCTTAAAAAGAAGTTCATTATTTTAATAGCTGGCATAGCAACTATTTCTCCTATTTTTTTAATTGGAATTTTATCACTAATATATTATTACATTGGAATTGAATCATTATTTAATGATCAAGTGAGCAAAGCTGTTTCAGACACTGTTAATGTAGCAAGATTATACTTGAAAGAAAATAATGAAAAAATAAAATTTGAATTACTTCAAATTGAAAAAATAATAGAAAGACAAATAAAAGTAATCGATGAGAGTACTGAGTTAAATCATATACTAGAAGAACAAGTTAGAAGCAGTTCTATTTCTGAAGCGATAATATTTACGAAAGATGGTGTAATTGCTAGAAGCTCACTTAGTTTTTCACTAATATCTCAAATTCAAAAAATTACCCCTGAAGATTATAATAAAATTTATGAAGAAAAAGTAGTGTTATTAGAAAACCAAGATGGAGATAAAATAAGGGCCATAACAAAATTAGATAGTATTTTTCGCAGTGATGTATATTTATTAATTGGTAAATTTATTGATAAAGAAATAGTAGACTATCTTAAAAAAACCCAAGATTCAAAAAACAAATATTATTATCTGCTTGCAGATCTAAAATTTACAAAAAGAAACTTACAAATTGCCTTTATTATTATTTCTTCTTTAATGTGCCTTTTTTCATTTATTATTTCTGTAAAATTAGGAAACATAATTGCAAATCCACTTAATAAACTTTTAAATGCCACTTCAAAAATAAAATTAGGTGATTATTCGATTAGGGTACCAGAGAAAAATTCAGAAGATGAAGTATCACAACTTGCTAAAGCATTTAATAAAATGACACAAACCATTGAAGCGCAGCATAATCAGATTAAAGCAGCATATAAAAATATAGATGAAAGAGTAAAATTTATAGAAACAGTTTTAAAAGAAATATCTTCTGGAGTAATAGCTTTAGATAGCAGTGGCTATATTTCATTATATAACAACTCAGCAAAAAAATTACTCAATTTAGAAGATAACAATCTAAATCAACATATCTCTAAAATTATACCTGAAATTAATCTTTTGATTAACAATTTATTAAATGCTCCACAAGACATTCTAAATGAAAATTTAATTATAAAAAGAAAAGGTAAATCTATACACTTATTTATAAAGATAGGTGCTGTAATTATAGAAAATAAAATTAAAAATATAGTTATTAGTTTTGAAGATATTACACAATTAGTCTCAGCACAGAGAGAAGCAGCATGGTCTGATGTGGCAAAAAGAATTGCGCATGAAATAAAAAATCCCATAACTCCCATTCAACTTTCTGCTGAAAGATTACAAAGTAAATTTGCTAATCTAATTGAAAAAAAACATTTAAAAAATTATAATAAATATATAAATACAATAATTAGAAATGTTAATGACATCCATTCAATAGTAAGCGAATTTATTCAATTTGCCAGAATACCAAAACCAAAATTAGCTAGCTATAATATTAATGAAATAATTAACGAAGTCATTTTTAGTCAGAAAAACATATACAAAGAAATTAAATATTCATTTGATTATAACATACAGAACAATAATGTTTATTGTGATAAAACTCAAATTACACAAGTTCTAACCAACATTGTTAAAAATTCAGCAGAATCAATTATATCAAGTGATAATAATAAAGGCACTATTAAAATAAAAATAGAAAAAGTAAATGATGAACATATTAAAATAATAATTGAAGATAATGGTGGGGGTATAAATACAGATTTAATTGATAAAATTACAGAACCATATATAACAACTAAAAACACAGGAATGGGTTTAGGATTATCAATAGTAAAAAAAATACTTGAAGATCACGAAAGTAAATTACACTTATCAAATACTAAAGACGGACTAAGAATTTATTTTAACTTAAAAACTAATAAAAAAAATGATGTATAAAAATAATAAAATACGTGGGATAGGGTACATGATATTAAATTCCTTTGCACTATCTTTAATATACATATTAATGAAAAAACTCACAGTGGATTTAAACTCAAGTCAAGTTGTATTTTTTTATAAACTATGTTGTTTAATTGTAATTCTACCATGGGTTTTTAGTGAAGGATTACAAATATTAAAAACTCAACAATTGAAACTTCATATTATAAGAGGTTTTTTTAGTGCTGGTGGGTCATTGTTTTTTATGTATTCATTGCAATATGTAAAGGTTGTTAATGCAACAGCTTTGGCGTATCTAGAGCAGGTTTTATGGGCAGCAATAGCTATCTTGTTTTTTAACGAAAAATTCTCTTATTCAAAATTTATTGCAATATTTATAAGCTTTCTAGGAGCTTTAGCAGTAATATATCCTGGTTTAATTAATTTATCTTTTCCTTTTTTTGATTTTAGTAAAATATCAATTGCAGATTATAATAAATATTATACGTTTACATTACTTGCTGTAGTTAGTTGGACTGCAAACAGCACTTCAGTAAAAATTTTAGGCAAAACTGCTAAAAATAAAACTCAAGCTTTTTATTCTTTATTATTTTCTTCATTATTCGCTTTTCCAGTAGCATTTGTCAGTTGGAAATATGTTGATTTTGGCCTTAATATACCAATACCAAATGGATTTACTTCATTTAGTATAATTGGATTTAAATCTATATATTTTTTATATTTTTCAATTATTACCATATGCTATGTCACACATTCTGTAGCTTTTTTCAAGGCACTGAAAAAAGCTAATATGTCTGCCCTTGCCCCATATCATTATCTTAAAATAATTTTTGTTGGAATTTTAGGATATATAGTATTTAAGCAAGAACCAGATAAATTAACTTATATTGGTTATATTTTTATTATTTCAGCTGGCATATTCTTAATTAAGCACGAACATACAGTAAATAAAGTCAAAAAAATATAGATTAATTATAATAATTCATATATTCTTTAAACAATAAAAAAAATTCTAGAGTACTGAGGGGTATTTGTTTTTAATATTACTTTTTTTCTCCTTTTTTAATAAATTATTTATTAGCAAATATTAAGATTATTTATATGCACGAACTTTTTTCAGAAGATATTAAAATTCAAATTGCTAAACAATTTAATAAAAAACCTAAAGATGGTATTAACGCTATTATACGTTTTTGTGATGAAAATGGTATTGAGAATGTTGATAAACAAATAGCAGAATTTTTTATTGAACAAAAGGAAAATTTAGATTTAGAAGCTGTAGGAGATTACTTAAGTGGTGAAAATATTTTAAATCAAAAAGTATTAAAAGCTTTTACGCAACAATTTAACTTCCAAAATAAGACTTTTACTGAAGGATTAAGAGAATTTTTGTTTAGCCATAAATTACCTGGAGAAGCACAAAAAATTGATAGATTAGTACAAAGTTTTAGTGATATCTATTATGGTCAACAACAAGAATCAGCTCATGAACAAATTTTTTCTGATGCAGATGCAGTATATGTATTAGCATTTCAAACAATAATGTTAAATACAGATTTACATAATTCTGCAATAAAAGATCATATGTCTATTGACAGTTTAAAACAAAATTTAAGAGGTGTTAATGGGGGAGAAAATTTTCCTGATGAATTTTTACTAGGTTTATATGAAGAAATCAAAGAAAATCCATTTGAATTTAATTTTACAAAAATATCACCTGGTATACAAATGAATACAAGCCTTTTAGATTATGATCAAACTTTTAAGTCTTTAAAAACTTTTATGAATGAAGCAGGCAATGGCCAATTAAAAAATGTGTTTCCAAATATTTCAAATGCTGACTCTCTAGAAGCACAAGTAGATAAGCCTAGATCATTACTAGCAAACCTAATGGGATATAATGGCACTCTAAATTTGACAGATAAGGAGACTGGAGCTAAATGTTCTGTACAAATTTATGAACCAAATATATTTTCAAAAATTTTATTCAATGATAAACCCAAAATAATAATACAACCATTAGGGGATGAAAATCAGGATCATTCATTAAAATTGGCAGCACAAGTAGAAGCATCTTTTAGAACTCCACCAGAAACCTTTAAATCAACTTATGGTTATGAAGCTGATTCAATGGAAAAGGAATATCGAATAAGTAAGAGTGCTATTATAAGCAAATCACATGTTAGTAATATAGAAAGTGGACAAATTACTAGTGGGAAAACACGATAAATAACTATTTCCATTTACTTAGAGAGATTAATAATTTTTTATATAACTTAATTTTATTACCAGTAAATTATATTTAGAGTTTTTACATAAAACAATAAAAAGCAAAATAAAATTTTAAAAATTTATTTTTTTAGCTTTGTAAACGCTAAAATATCCCCATCTTGACAAGTATTATCCGCCTTTCTTTGGGTTTCTTAAGTTTTTTGATAATTCTAAAAAAAATTTAATTTGATGATATTTTTTTATCAATATTATATGGAAGTAAATTTACTAACTCTTTTGGATCAGAATAATCATGAATATGATTCAGCAAATATTTTAAATAATCATAAGGATTAATCTTATTTACTTTGCAAGTTTCAATAATACTATAAATATTTGCACTAGCTTTAGCACCCTTAGTTGTTGCACAGAACATC
>NZ_RXFM01000028.1 GCF_003953955.1 Candidatus Aquarickettsia rohweri
CTTTTAGATGGAAGACTGCGTATTGATAATAATGATTCGGAGCGTAGTATAAAACCATTTGCAGTTGGCAGAAAAAATTGGATGTTCTGTGCAACAACTAAGGGTGCTAAAGCTAGTGCAAATATTTATAGTATTATTGAAACTTGCAAAGTAAATAAGATTAATCCTTATGATTATTTAAAATATTTGCTGAATCATATTCATGATTATTCTGATCCAAAAGAGTTAGTAAATTTACTTCCATATAATATTGATAAAAAAATATCATCAAATTAAATTTTTTTTAGAATTATCAAAAAACTTAAGAAACCCAAAGAAAGGCGGATAATACTTGTCAAGATGGGGATATTTTAGCGTTTACATTAATAATACACAAGTTTAGTTAAGCTTGTGTATTGTTATCAATTAGAATTTTTTAATATAAAAGATATCAAGAAGTAAAGTTAGATACACTTATATATATATATTTTTACTTCTGAAGTTTTCGGTTAAATGAATAAACAGCAAAAGCAAACAGTATAATATTTGCAAATATTATAGAGGTAAAAGATATATAATCAAAGTTACCAATTTGCCAAAAACTATGCCTAAAGATACTTATGAAATGGTAAATGGGATTTAATTGTGTAATTTTTTGCCATAAATTTGGAAGCATTTCAATTGTAAAAAACACACCTCCTAAATATACCATTGGTGTAAGAATAAATGATGGGAACCACATTATGTCATCAAAAGTTTTAGAAAATATAGAATTTACAATTCCTGCTACTGAAAAAAAGAAAGACATAAGGAAAATCATGCAAATACACATTATAAATGAATGTATACTAAATGTTATAAAAAATAGTGTTGTTATAAGTACCATTAAGCCATTAAGTATACCTCTAAAAATTCCACCAAATGTATATCCAATGATAATAATCCAAGTTGGTAAAGGAGAAAGTAAAAGTTCATCAATATTTTTTTGAAATTTCATACTAAAAAATGAGGAAGATGTGCTGCTGTACGAATTCATTATTATTGCCATTGCAATAAGTCCTGGTATTAAATATTGATCATATGCAACATTTTGTCCACCTATACTTACAAATCTATTTTTAAATAAAATTTCTCCAAAAATTATAAAATATAAACTAGTTGTGATAATTGGTGGGATAAGTGTTTGTGGCCATATCCTTAATATTCTTATAATTTCTTTTTTTAAAATTGTTTTAAAACCAATAAAATTTATTTGCCATTTCATATACTTTACACCACTGAATTTAAAAATAATTCTTCTAACCTATTGTTTTTTGGATAAATTCTTTGTATTTTGCAACCTTGATTAACAATAAATGCTATACTATCTGATAAAGAATTGTTTTGATCAATTGAGATTTCAAATATCTTGTCTGAAATTTTAACAATTTGGCTATTATTTATTTTTAAAGAATCATAATTATCAATCTCAATTTGATATTTTTGTTTAGGACATTGCCTAAATATCTCATTTATAGAATCATTAATAACTATTTTGCCTTTGGAAATAATGGCTAAACTATCACAAAGCTTTTCTGCTTCTTCAAAATAATGAGTAGTAAGAATTATTGTTTTACCTTGATTATTTAAATCTTTCATTATTTGCCATATCTTTTGCCTTACTTCTGCATCTACTCCTGCAGTAGGTTCATCTAAGAAAATTATATCTGGTTCGTGCATTAATGCTCTTGCAATCATTAATCTTCTTTTCATTCCACCAGATAAAGTAATTACAGCTTGATCTCTTTTTTCCCATAAATCCAAATTTTTTAGAAGTTTTTTTGCTCGTTTTGTTGCAATATTTGAGTTTATACCAAAATACCCAGCCTGGGTTATTAATATATTTATAACTTTTTCAAAAATTGATATATTAAATTCTTGAGGAACTATACCAACTTCAAATTTTATATGTGCAATATCAAAATCTAGATTTTTACCATTAATTAATACTTTTCCAGAAGATTTTTTTGTAAGTGATGCTAATATTTCAACAAAAGTAGTTTTACCAGCTCCATTTTTACCAAGTAAAGCCAAAAATTGTCCTTTCTTTATGTTTAAGTTTATATCTTTTAGTGCTTGATGGCCATTTTGATAAGTTTTTGTTAGCTTAGAAATTTCAATAGAATACATAGTAATTTTAATTTTTTTTATTAAAATCTGAAACAAAGTTTTTTACTTTATCAAAAAAGCCTTCAGATTTTGGATTTGCACCAGTCTGGTTAATTTTACCAAATTCTTCTAGAAGTTCTTTTTGTTTAGAGGTTACTTTTATAGGTAATTCAACATTCACATTAACATATATATCTCCATTTCTAGAGGAATTCATAATAGGCATGCCCTTATTTTGCATTCTTAATTTAGTGCCAAATTGGGTACCTGCTGGTACATTTATTTTAGCAATATTTCCATCAATTGTAGGTATCTCAATATATCCTCCAAGTACAGCAGTGGTCATTTTTATTGGTACAGAGCAATGTAAATTTGCATTATCTCTTTGGTAGAATTCATGAGGCTTAACTGAAATATGTATATATAAATCTCCAGATGCTGCATCACGCACACCTGCCTCACCTTCTCCAGATACTCTTATTTTGGCGCCATTATCTATTCCTTTTGGTATATGTATAGATAAATTTTTCTCTTTCTCATATCTACCTTCTCCTTTACATGTTTTACAAGGATCTTTAATCATTACTCCAGATCCAGAACAGCTAGTACAAACTTTTTCAATCATAAAAAAGCCTTGTTGATATCTAACCTTACCTGATCCATGGCAAGTATTACAAGTAGTAGTTCCAGTTTTTGCTTTAGTGCCTTTTCCATCGCATTCATCACATTTAACAGCAGTTCTAAATTTTATATTTCTGTTTAATCCTTTATATGCATTTTCTAATGTTATCTCTGTATTATATCTTAAATCAGATCCTCTAAATTGATTTTCTCTTTGCTGTTTTGGAGAAGAGCTTCCTCTACCCATAAAATCACCAAATATATCTCCAAATACGTCAGCAAAATCTTCAAATCCTCCAGCTTGAGAATGAAATCCACCACCAGAATTTTGAAAACCTGCGCTACCATATTTATCATATGCAGCTCGTTTTTGATCATCTTTTAGAATTTCATATGCCTCATTAATTTCTTTAAATTTTTTTTCAGATTCTTTATTGCCTTGATTTTTATCAGGGTGGTGTTTTAAGGCTAATTTTCTAAATGCTTTTTTTATATCATCAGCGGATGCATCTTTATTAACCCCTAAGATTTTATAGTAATTTTTCTCTGCCATTAATAATTAATATTATTTTGATAACCACCTTATAGACATAGTATATAAATTTTTTTTATCAAGAAGAATATATAATATATTTGCTATTTGTTACATTTTTTCTAATGCCTTGATGCCTAAAATTTGTAAACCTGAAGTTATAACTAATTTTACTGAATGAACTAAAAATATTCTTGCTTTTGTTAGATTAACATCATCTTCAATTATGAATTTAATATTTTCTTCTTTGGTGCCTTTACTCCAGATTTGATGAAATACGCATGCTAAATCATAAAGATAATATGTTATTTTATGAGGATCTAAATTGTTTAAGCAAGCAGTTATAATTTTTGGATAAAGTGCTAAAATTTTTATTAAACTTATATCATATTCACTTTTTAGAGGAGTTAAATCAATATCTTTGTCATGTATATTATTTATATCAATGCCCATGTTTATGCCTTTTCTTAAAATAGACCCAGCTCTTGCAGATGCATATTGAACATAAAAGATAGGATTGTCTTTATTTTGTTGCTTTAATTTTTCTACATCTATTTCTAAAAGTGTATCTGAACTTTTGGATAAAATAGCAAATCTAAGTGCATCACTATCAATTTCCTCGATGACTTTTTTAAGTGAAATAAAATTGCCTGATCTTTTGGACATTTTGACTTGCTCACCATTTCTTAATAGCTTAACTAATTGGCATATCTTGATGTTTAACTTTGCTTTGCCATCGCTTAATGCACTTACAACACTAGTAAGTCTTTTTTTATAACCTATATGATCAGCTCCTAGCAGTAATACCATATTATTAAAGCCTCTTTTTATCTTATCTAAATGGTAGGCAATATCAGATACAAAGTATGTGTATTCTCCATTTGACTTTATTACTGCTCTATCGATATCATCACCAAATTTAGTAGATTTAAATAAAATTTGCTCCTTAGATTCCCAATCATTATTCTCTTCGCCTTTTGGTTTATCTAAAATACCTTTATATAATAAATTTTTTTCCTTCAAAAAATATATACAACTTTCTACTTTATTTTGTTCAATCAATTTTTTTTCAGAAATAAAATAATCATGTATAACTCCTAATTTTGATAAATCATCTTTTATAATTTTTAAAATTCTTTCAACAGCAAAGTTTTTAAAAAATTCTTCTCTATCATTATTTGTGAGAGTGTTTAATTTATTTTTAAATTCATCTTTTAAAATGGCAGCCATATCAATAAGATATTCACCTGGATAACAATCTTTATCTAATTCAATTTTTTCACCAAGCAATTGCTTATATCTTATTTCAAGTGATTTAGTTAAAGTTTTAATCTGATTTCCAGCATCGTTAATGTAAAATTCCCTTATTACATTATATCCACATTTTGATAGCAAATTTGAAATTACATCTCCGAATATAGCACCTTTAGCATGCCCTAAATGGAGTGGTCCTGTTGGGTTAGCAGAAACAAATTCAACATTTATTTTTTCTCCATTTCCAATATCTATTTTTGGATAATTATGTCCTAAATTAACTAACTTTTTTAAAAATTTATGCCAAAAATATGGTTTTATTTTGAAATTTAAGAAACCAGCACCTTCTATAGAAATTTCTGAAATATATTCATTTGCCAAAAGAATACTTGATAATTCTTTCGCTATATCTCTAGGATTTAATTTTTTTTTCTTGGCTGTAATTATAGATACATTCGAAGATAAGTCTCCATGATCTTCATTTTTAGGGTATTCTACTTTAATTTCGTTATCGCTTAAAATTTTTGGATAAGTGTTTTCTACTGCATTATGTATTAAGCTTTTAAAATACAAAAAAATATTCATTCAAAATTTATAGTTAATGTATTTTGGAAGTATTTGTTATACGATAAATTTCAAAACATTGTCAAAGAATTATTTTTTTATTAATATAAGCACAAATTAACTATTATAAGATTATGCAAAATAATAAAATTAATGAAAGAATACAATCTGCAAGATTAAGTGGTGGGCAAGATAAAATTGATAAACATCATAATTCAGGTAAGTTAACAGCAAGAGAGAGAATAGAAATTTTATTAGATCCTGACTCATTTGAAGAAATGGATGCTTTTATTGAACACAGGTGTCAAAATTTTGGTATGGAAAATAAAATTTTTCCAGGTGATGGTGTAATAATTGGGCATGGAACAATTAATGGAAGACTTGTTTTTGTTTATAGTCAAGATTTTACTGTAATAGGTGGCTCTCTTGGAGAAATGCATTCGAATAAAATAACAAAAATACAAGATTTAGCTATGAAGCTTAAAGCACCTATTATTGGAATTAATGATTCTGGAGGAGCAAGAATTCAAGAAGGTGTGGACTCACTTAAGGGGTATGGTGAAATATTTCAAAGAAATGTTGATGCATCAGGAGTAATTCCACAAATTACATTAATTATGGGGCCATGTGCGGGAGGAGCAGTTTATTCGCCAGCACTTACAGATTTTATATTTATGGTTAATCAAACATCGTATATGTATTTAACAGGTCCTGACGTAGTGAAAACTGCAACACATGAAGATGTAACTCATGGTGAATTAGGTGGAGCAGAGATTCATATGAAAAGAAGTGGTGTTGCTGACTATATTGCTGAAAATGATATAGAATGTTTACAAATGGTAAGAAGATTCTTTGATTTTTTACCTTCCTCAAATATAGCTGAATTACCTCAGTATAAAACAAATGATCCTGCAGATAGAATTGAAATGTCTCTTGAGACTTTAGTGCCTGAAGATAATACTAAACCTTATAATATGAAACAGTTGATAGAAAAAGTTGTAGATGAAGCTGATTATTTTGAAATTAAAGAAAATTTTGCAAAAAATATAACTGTTGGCTTTGCAAGATTTGAAGGGCGTCCTGTTGGGATTGTAGCAAATCAGCCTACCGAGCTTGCAGGTTGTTTAGATATTAATGCTTCTATTAAAGCAGCTAGATTTATAAGATTTTGTGATGCATTTGGGATACCAATTATTTCGTTTGTTGATGTTCCTGGTTTTTTACCTGGTACTGATCAGGAGCATAAAGGTATTATTAAGCATGGGGCAAAATTATTATATGCTTATGCTGAAGCTACAGTTACAAAAATCAGCTTAATTGTTAGAAAATCATATGGTGGTGCATACATAGTTATGAGCTCCAAGCATTTAAGAGGTGATATAAATTTAGCTTGGCCAAACACAGAGATTGCAGTTATGGGTGCAAAAGGAGCTGTAAAGATCTTAAAAGGTATATCAATTGATGAGTATGAAGAAAAATTTGCTTCTCCATTGGTTGCTGCCTCGCGTGGATATCTTGATGATATTATAAAACCACATCGTACTAGATGGAGAATTTGTAAATATTTGGCAATGCTTGAAAATAAAAAGGTTGAAAAACCTTGGAAAAAGCATGATAATCTACCATTATAAAACTAATGTTTGGGAAGGACATTTTACAATATGGAAGTTATTGATAGTAAGCATGGGCATAGGCAAAGATTAAAATCTAGATTTTATAAATTACCTATTAGATCATTGCCAGATTATGAGATATTAGAAATGGTGTTATTTTATGTTATACCAATTAAAGATACAAAAAAAGTAGCAAAACAATTACTGAATACATTTGGAAGTTTAATAGGTGTTCTCAATGCTGATTATAAACAATTAAGCCAAATAAAAGGATTAGGAAATTCGGTATATCTTTTTTTTAAATTACTTAAGGATCTTTTTAGTAGGTTACATTTGCCAAATGAGTGTGATAAAAAATTTCACGTTTTAAATAATTGGACTTCTGTAGTAAATTATTGCAACTTAACAATGGGATTTCAAAAAGTTGAATATTTCAAAATTCTTTATTTAAATGCAAAAAATATATTAATAGACGAAGAAATTATTGAATCTGGTACTGTAGATAGAATAGCTGTGCACCCTAGAGAAATTGTAAAAAGTGCCATAAATCATTTCGCATCAGCTGTTATTTTATTACATAACCATCCTAGTGGTGATGTTTCTCCTTCAAAGCATGATATAGAAATTACAAATACAATTGCAACTGCATTAAAAGCTGTTAATATTGTTATTCATGATCATATTATAGTTTCACATAATGATTATTTTTCTTTTAAAACAAATAATTTAATTAATTTTGAATGAAGTTAGTAATAGGTTTAGGTAATCCAGGTTCAAAATATAAAAATACTAGGCATAATATTGGCTTTAGTGTTATTGAATCCATATGTAGTAAATATAATATTTTAGATTTTACTGATAAATTTGATGGAAAATTAACAAGAAAAAAATTTTTTAACCATGATATTTTATTTTTTATGCCAATGACTTATATGAATAATTCAGGCATTCCTATAAGTAAATTAGTAAATTTCTATAAAATACCATTAGAAAATATATTTGTTATATATGATGATTTAGATTTGACTGTGGGCAAAATTAGAATAAAGATTGGTGGAGGTAATGCTGGGCATAATGGGCTGAAGTCGATTGATCAACATATTGGAAATAATTATTATAAAATAAAGATAGGTATAGATAAACCACAAGAAACATCAATGATAACAAATTATGTATTAGGTAAATTTGAAGAAAATGACTTAAGCAAAATAAACAGGATCTTTGATTTTTTAGCTGATAATTTTAACTTAATTTTAAATCATGAAAATGAAAAATTTTTAAATTTGTATTACTCTAATTTAAATAAAGAGGTTAAAAATAACAAAATATGATTATAAATAATTTAGTTAAAAGTAATATCAATATATTTACTAATAATAAAAAATATGGATAAAAGAATTTAAAGGATATCATCAAACAGATGCATATAGTGGATATGCTGGCTTGCATGATAAGAAGGAAATAACATGGGTAGCGTGCTGGGCACATGCAAGAAGAAAATACATAGAAATAACAAAGACAATAAAAACACCAGGAATAGCGCATAAGATGGTAAAATATATAGGTCAATTATATAAAATAGAAAGAGAAGCGTTGGATAAAAAATTAGATCCTGGAGAAACAAAGAAATTAAGAGAAAAAAATGCAGTACCCTTTTTATCAAGGTTACTGAGGTCACATCCTGTACCCAGAGTAATTGTCACCGATAAATTACGAAGCTATATAAAACCAATAAAATAAATGTACACTTCTACAGAGCACAGGAGTCATAAAGGATTGAATAACCGTGTAGAGAATGCACATCAACCCACACGAAGAAAAGAAAAATGTTTGATAAAATTTAAGTCACCCTGTGGTGTGCAGCGAACGTTATCACTAATGGGGAAAGTTAGAAATATATTTGCTGTAGATGTAGGAAGATACATCAATAACGCTACTATGCAAAGGATTGCATTTAAAAAGGCTAAATCTATTTGGGACGATGCATCACAAAAATTGCTTGCTGCCAAAATTCAATATTAGAGGATACTCTATGCCCTTTATCCCTTAACTTGACGGTGCCTGATAACCTTATTTGTTAGGTTAAATTTATTTCACAAGGTTTTTAATTAGGTTTTAATTAATAAATTATCTTTCTTTTAAAGTTAGTGCTTATAATTTTATGCTGTTTTTTTATATTTTATATTCAAAATTAAAAGAAATACAAACCATGTTATAAATAAAACTGCTCCTAAAGATACTAAGCCATTTTTAAAAAAATTAACAGATGTATATAATACTAAAATACTAAATATAAAGCTTAGAACTTGGCTGATTCTTATAGTAAAGTTCATAGATTTTATTAAATTTTTATTATAATTTTCTCGTTGATTTTGCTCAATTTTAGTTAATTCAAGTAATTTTTCTGTAAAACCTGGATATATTTCCTCATAACTTTCCAGTATTGATGGAGAAGGGAATGATAAAAATTTATTGGGAGTGTTTATTATTCTACTTTTTCTATTTCTTGTTCCGAAATTTACGTTTTTTTTCCTCATTTTTATTTTTTAACAGTTTATTAAAATTTTTACTAATAATGGATGCTACATTATTAAAATTATAATCAATATTATTAAATTTACTTATTTGATTGTTTTTATGGTTAATAAAAGAAAGATTTCCAAAAGAAACAAATCCTTTAAGTAAATTTTTTAAAATATAATTTTTGTTTGTTTTATTCATCTAATAAGCATGAAAATAATTTAATAACTTTTTAAAACTAACAGATTGATTTTAGCACTAAAAATTTTTTATACAATATTTTTAAAAAATTTTTCCAAAATGAAACTAATTAGCTTTTCTTCGAGAATCATTTTTCACTAAAATATAATTTTTTACTAAAGAGACTCCAGAAACTTCACTAGAAACTTTTAATGCAGTATCTAATTCTTTTTGAGTTTCTGCTATACCTAAAAGATATATAACACGATTATATACCATAATTTTATAATTTATAGAATGCAACTCTTTGTTTGCTAAGAATTTTGTTTTTACTTTAGTTGATATCCAAATATCTCTAGTAAAGCTTGCTGGATCTTCATTTGATATGGTAATATTATTAATAACTTCTTTTACGCCTCTTACAAGCCAAGCCAATTTTTCAGCTTCTTCTTTATATTCATTATCAATTACGTAGCCAACAAGTAATACACGTCCTTCATATACCTCTAGGGAAATACCTTTTAAAGAATTATTTATACTATTTTTTATGTATTCATGTCTAATTTTTGTAGCAATCACTTTATCATCTATTATATTGCCGACAGACCTTTCATCAGCAATCATTGCTCCAGTTGTAGCAGTAGTTGCAACTCCAATAATAGCACAATTACTTGTAGTTAATAATAAAATAGTGATAAAGATATAGTTTGTAATTTTATTCATGTAAAATAAAAAAATAAATATAAGGCTATTATATTTAATAATTGAAAAAATGAAAGTTTAAAACTGTAAAACTAAGAAATTTATAATAAATGTGTTAAACTGTAATTTGAATTATGTAATACGTATTGAAATGCACTTTGAGTAACAATATCAATAAAAACAGGTGCTCTTGAATTAACAACTAATTTTAATTTGCCATCTATTTCTTTTGTAGAACATAATAGTACTATAGCTATATTACTTTTGCTTAATTCTAAATTTTTTATTGCATTATTCAAGTCTTCGTCTTTAATAAATTTATTTTTTAGTAATATTGGTAAAGTTAAAAAGCATAATTGTTCGTTATCTAATGATTGTAATAATTTAAAATGTTTATAATTGTTTTTTGTTGAACGGGAAAAACAAAAATTTTTAGAATCAGAAAAACCTATGAGACCTTTGGGGAAAATACTTTAAATTTTAAATTTATTTCTACCGAACCAAATTTATTTTGAATATAGAATAAGTTTGGCTGATCAATAAATTTTTCTTTTAACATTATGAGGTTACCTTAAAAAATCTAATAGCTTTGATGAGTAATATCTAATGCTTGTATAAATACCAGTTAATTGTTGACTGACTTGTTCTAGCTCAGTGATAGCTTCAAATTGTGCTTTAAATGTTAGGTCACTGTAACTTTTTTGACTTTCATCTAAGTTAGATTTTTCAATATCTCGTAATTGTAATAAATCTCTTGATGTCAAATCTATTCTCTTTTTTGCATCAGTTAAATCATATATACATTTTTCAAAATCTGCTATGACACTGCCATCAGCACTATCTCCATTTCTTTTTATATCTGCAAATAAAGTCACTAAGTCTTTTATTGATATATCACCTGCATTAAATTCTAATTCAATTTGTTTGCTGTTATAATTAAATACAGTATTTTGTGTGCTTCCATTATAATAATTATCTGCATCTGTACTGCTACTTGTAGTGCTAATAGGTTTTGTATTTACGCTTTCCCCTGCAAATAAAAATGTTCCATCATACATTGATTTTTTATTTAAAAAATTTTCTAATCCACTGAGTAAATTTGAGGCAAATCTTTCTTTTTCTTGTTCTGAGAAATGATTTGTAGGATTGGATTGTTCTTGCCAGCTTTTTAATTGTTGCTGTAAATATATTCTAAGATCTTTTAATTCATTAGACATTTCATTTGCTTTTCTTAAACCTTTTTCTAATACTTCAAGATTTGACTGTTGATCGAAGATAGATTGGCTAATGTTAATTACTTCATTGGCTTGTTGTGGAGAAAATTGATAAATTTTTTCGTGTTTTCTTTGTGATTGAACTTGTTTTTCAATATCGTCCATCTTTGCTAATCTACTCTCAATGGAAGTTCTTAAATTTTGATTAGCAAGAGCTGTTCCTATAGAATTTACTGTCATAATATACCTCTTTTAAACTTGAGCTAAAAATTGTTGCCAATATTCCTTAAAAGTTTGAAATACTTTTAGTGAATTTAAGTATAGTCTTTCATATTGTGTTATATTTAATAATTCTTGGTCTGCATTAACTCCTGATTTTGAAGATATTTCTTCGTTTATTGCTTCTAGTTTTATTTTTTCATCATTAAATCTTTTTTCAGCATAATGATGCTTTACATTTACAGTGCTAACTATTCCATTTCCATATCCTGCAAGTGAAGAAGTAGCACTAGAGATTGCTTTATATGATGGAAAATTAAATTGCTTCTCTTTTAATTCAAATAATTCACTTAATATATTTTGATTATTTCTTCCAATACTATAATTTGAGCCATCAACATGAACCTTAGCAGTATCAATTTTTCTATTTTGTGTTATCTTATCAGATACTTTAAGTGATATTGCACTATTATCAAAAGAACCAGGAGTATAATATTTATCTGTACTGTAACTAAATATATGATTAAATCCAAAGAATTTATTAACTCCAAAAGGCTTTTGATCGCTGTTTGTGCTGATAAAGTTTGCGTAATCAGTAGAAAGATTGCTATTGTCATCTACGATTGCAAAGTAAGCGCTAAAATAAGGGCATCTAGGCAAGAATAAAAATAAGTGGTAGAACAAAAGCCTAAAAAAATAGAGGCTAATGATGCTATTAGAAAAAAAGAAAAAAAGAATAAGTAATGAAAAATGGAAAGAGCTAGTAGAAGAATATAAAAAAAGTAATGTAAGTAAATATGAATTTTGTAAGCAAAAGAATGTGCCGAGAAGTACATTTTATAAATGGCACAGAATTCTTGTAG
>NZ_RXFM01000003.1 GCF_003953955.1 Candidatus Aquarickettsia rohweri
CTTTTAGATGGAAGACTGCGTATTGATAATAATGATTCGGAGCGTAGTATAAAACCATTTGCAGTTGGCAGAAAAAATTGGATGTTCTGTGCAACAACTAAGGGTGCTAAAGCTAGTGCAAATATTTATAGTATTATTGAAACTTGCAAAGTAAATAAGATTAATCCTTATGATTATTTAAAATATTTGCTGAATCATATTCATGATTATTCTGATCCAAAAGAGTTAGTAAATTTACTTCCATATAATATTGATAAAAAAATATCATCAAATTAAATTTTTTTTAGAATTATCAAAAAACTTAAGAAACCCAAAGAAAGGCGGATAATACTTGTCAAGATGGGGATATTTTAGCGTTTACGTAATAAGAGTAGCATTAAAAGAAGCAAGGGAAGAGTCAGGAATAAGTAATTTTCATTTACATTTTGAAAATATATTTGATTTAGATATTCATATAATTCCTAAAATCAAAGATGAACCTTCGCATTATCACTTTGATTGCAGATTTCTTTTAATTGCTGAAAGAGAATCAATGAAAAAAAATAAAGAGTCAAATGAGTTAAAATGGTTTGATATAAAAGATACAAATATACCTACAAGTAATGTTTCCATAATGAGAATGCTTAAAAAAGTCCAATTATTAATTTAATTTGAAGAATATATTCATCATAATATAATAACAGACTGAATTAGATTAAATTGTATTCAAAAAGTAGGGGAGGTTGTAAGTACTTTAAATAAAGTGCCCATTTCATCATTTGCTATTAACTTATTTAATTGAAAATTAATTTTTTCACGTGAAGCTCTAGACTTTATTAGAGATTCAGCTCTTTCTATAATACAATTTTTAGTTAAAAATTCACTTTGGTCTAATATGTTTGACGATATATTATTTTTAATAAAATCGTTTTTTATATCTGTGAAATTAACTAAAGAGGTGATGTCAGCATAGCCAATATTATCAAGTAAATTAACTTTTTTATGATTTTTTACAGCTTGTAAGGTGCTTTTATTTGGATTTTTTAAATAGCCGTAATCAATAATCAATGCAATGCCTTTATCATTTGAAATTTTTTTAGATATATGGTCTGTATATTTTTTTCTATAATCAGAGATTTCAATGAATTGAGAGTTTTTAAAATGGCTATTGGTGATTAAATTTGAAGAATTTTCTATTAATCCATAGATTAATTTATTATCACTTAAGGATATAACTACTTCAAAAATTTTATTATCTTTATAATAAAATTGTTTGATAGGAAGTGCGTCAAAAAATTCATTTGCAATGATTAAATAATTATCTCCTTTTACATCATCAATATTTGTATACCAAGTGATATTTAAATTATTAAAATCCTTTAATCGAGATTTTTGTTTGTTTACTAAATATGGACTTGTTTCTATTAATGCTACTTCTTTAATATTGCTATAAAAATTTTTAAATTGTTTAGCTGTTCTTAGAATATCATGCATCATGGTTCCATTTCCTGGCCCTAATTCCACTAATGTTAACGGTTTATTAAATTTTCTATACCATATATCAATCAAATATATTGCAACTATTTCACCAAACATTTGGCTAATTTCAGGTGCAGTAATGAAATCACTTTTTTCTCCTATTGAATCAAAATTTGAATAATAATAATTTGATGAAATCTGGATAATTATATCTATTGTAAGAGGCCCATGATTTTTTATTATATTTATAATATAATCTTGAATATTATTCTTCATTTGCAATGTTAAATTTTTTAAATACATCTTGTATAAATTTAACTGTAAGTTTTCTTCCTTGAATAATTGATTGATTATCTAAAAGACTTACTATTTGTTCAATAGAAGAGTATTTTCTTTGAATGTTATTATAGATGTAATTAATAACTTCTTCAGAAATTTTAATTTGTCGTTGTTTAAAGAATTTTTTCAATAGTAGTTTTGCTAAATTTTCATCAGGCTCTTTAATAATTAATTTATATGTTGATTTAATTCTTGATGCTAGATCATTAAGTTTAAAAGATGGATATTTTGAACAAGTCATTAATAATGATAGTGATCTTTCTTGAGTGAAATTGATTATATTTATTAAATTGAGTTCATTAAAATTTTCTATGTTATCAACAATTACTCTTTGATTATCTTCTAAGTTATCAATATTTTTTATAATCTTTGCATTTACAGTATTTCGCCATAAATTAGCAAAAGATGTTTTGCCTGATTTTTCTGAGCCAATAATTAATATTCTATTATTAACCCATTTATCGCATTTAAAAATAGACTTATATATTTCTATGTTAGCTAAAGAAACAATTAGCTCATCTTCATTAACTTGATAAGGAGTTTTTAAATTTAGTTTACGTTGCATTATTAAAAAACTGTAAGAAAAATGGTATGTATATGGTAGATATAATTGTGCTTACTAATAAAGCTATGGCTGCTTTTTCAGGAAATTTATTATATAAATTGCAAGTTATAATACAATCTACTCCTGGAGGCAAAGCTGACAAAAGAAAAAATAATTTATACATTTCATTATCATAAATATGAAATACAAATTTATCTAATAATATAAATGATAAATATAGTAATGGAGATATTAGTGTTTTTGATAAAACAAAAATGCTTATAAATTTAACACCACCATTTAATTTTACTTTGCTTAAACTTAATCCAAAAATCATCATGCCTAATACTAAATAAGCAGCTCTCATCTGTGAAAATAAATTATTAAATCCATCAAATAACCTTATATCACTAATATTTGCTATAATGCCAATGGCAAAGCCATACATTGGTGGTAATTTTAAAAGATATGGCAATCTTCTTTTACTTGATTTAATATTATTAGATATTGTGTAATTACCTACAGTATATACATAAGTCATGAGCCCAATTGTTGATAACATAAAGATTCTTATATAGTTATTATCAAAAATTAACATAGCAATAGAAAGCCCTAAGCTGCTTGTGTTAACACTTCCTGCTGCGTATCCAATAATTTTTTCCCTTCCATCATCAAAGAATTTTGAACCAATAAAGAGAGATACTGTGCGCAAAATTACACAAAATATAAAATATAGAACTGGAAGAAGAATATATCTTAATTCAAGTTTTGTATTTAATGCCACATCAAAGAAAATAACAGGCATTAAAAAATGAAACATTAATTTACTTAAAGACTTTGTGTCAATTTCATGTAATCTTCCAGCAATATATCCTTGTACAGTGATTATATATAAAGGTAGGATTTTAGAGATTAAACTAAAGAATGACATTTTATATTATGCCTCTTTTTGCAAGTTCTACATTTGCTAAAGTTTCAATTTCTTGAATTATATTATTAATTTTAGTATCAGAAGAAGATTTATTATACATCTCAAGAGTTGTTTTTATTTCATATAGCTCTTTGTTTGATGGCTTTGAAAGTAATACTGATTTCCTATATTTAGCTAATAGATCTAACAAATTGTTTCCATAATTTAAATCTTTATCCTTATTTATTTCACTAGCATTTGCCTGTAAAAAGTATAAATTTTCAGAGCTTACTTCTTGTTTATGATAAGATTTATTTAAATTTTTTACTGTAGATGTATTTTCTAATTTGAAATTTTTTTTACCGTCTTTTTTGTTTGTTTTTCTTACAGTAGATATTCTATTTATGTAAATTGGATGTATAATATTAGACATATCTATCGATGTTTTTTACATAGTAATAATATCATATTTATATACAAATTTCATTATATAAATATGCTATTAAAAAGTATTATAAATTTAGACATAAAATTTACTTAAGTGAATTAGACTTATCATAAACCTTTAAACTTCAAAAAATTTACTATATTTTTCCTAAATTCATTATATTTACCTGGAAAATCTATAGTTCTTCCTTTATTCATAAAAATAACTCTATCCGCAATTGTGGATATGAAATGTCTATCATGAATTACAAATATAATTGTTCCTTCAAAAGATTTCAATGAATTTGCAAGTGCTATTCTACTTTCTAAATCTAGGTGATTTGTAGGTTCATCAAGTACTAGAATATTAGCTTTTTCAAGTGTGATTTTTGCAAATAATAATCTTGCAGCTTCTCCACCACTTAATACATTAACTAGCTTATCAACTTGATTTTGTGTTAGCAACATTCTTCCAAGCGCTCCTCTTATAGTACTAATATTTGATTCATTAGTGGCATCCATTAACCAGTCTATTGCTGAAACATTACCCTTTATTAAGTCATGATGATCTTGTGAGAAATATGAATATTTTGTATTATGTCCCCATTTTATACTTCCATTTGTAGGAGTTATTAGTTCTAGCATAGTTTTAAGTAATGTTGATTTTTCTATACCATTTATACCTAAGACAGCTATTTTTTCTCCCCTATTTACTTTAAAAGATAAATTTTGAAATAATGGATTTTCTTTAAAAGATTGTGAAAGCTCTGAAATATCTAACACTTCTTGACCGGATTTTTCCTTTTGTTTAAATAAAAACTTAGGAGCAATTCTTGAGCTACGCATAAGTTCTGGAACATCTATTTTTTGAACTTTTTTTTCTCTTGAAAGTGCTTGTTTAGAACGTGCAGCAGAGTACCTAAATTTCTCTATAAAAACCTTATCTTTAGCTATTTTCTTTTCTACTGAAGCTTTTTCTAACTCTTTTTGCTCTGCTATATTTTGTTTTTCTTTAATAAAATGATCGTAATTACCTGAGTATAGTGTGATTGTATTATAATCAATATCTAAGATATTATTACATGTTGAATTTAAAAAATCGTGGTCATGAGATATTAATAATAAAATTCCTTTAAATTTTTTTTTCAAAAAATCTTCTAGCCATTGTGTTGATAGTATGTCTAAGTGGTTTGTTGGTTCATCTAATAGCAGTATATCAGGGTTTGAAAAAAGACATTGCGCAAGCAAAACTCTAATTTTATAACCACCAGATAATTTTTTAAGAGGTTCTTTGAAATCTTTCTCATCAATGCCAAGTCCTTGTAAAATTATCTCAGCGTTTGATTCTGCAGTATAACAATCATTTTCATATATAATAGATTCTAATTCTGCAATTCTATAGCCTTCTTCATTAGTAACATCACTTTTATTACTTAATGCATCTTGTTCTTTCATTGCATCCCATAAGATTTCATTCCCTTGAATAACGACATCAATTATTCTATCATTTTCATATTTAAATTGATCCTGGCTCAAAGCACTAATTTTCAATAATTCACTGATGACTATATCACCTGAAGTTAACTCTTCCTCACCTTTAATTAATTTAACTAAGGTTGATTTTCCTGATCCATTTGCTCCAATTAGGCCATATTTATTATTTGTCTTCAAAGTAAAGCTAACATTATCAAAAAGTTTTTTACCTCCAAAATGCATAGAGATATCTTTGCATAAAATCATAGTGATGAATTAAATTTATCGTGAATAGATGCTTATAATACAGATTATTTAAATATACTTCAATATAGATTTGATTATTAAATACAGGATACTATCTATAAATAATTGATAAGATAATAATTATGAGCTCTTGAAGTTAAAATTCTATATAAACAGGGGCGTGGTCAGATGGTTTTTCCCATCCTCTAGTTTCTGCTAATACTCCTGTAGTAATTATTTTATCTGCCACTCTAGGTGATACTAAGATATGATCTATTCGCATTCCTTTATTATGTTGCCAACTGCCAGCTCTATAATCCCACCAACTAAATTGTTGCACTTCTTTATTAAACTCTCTATAGGTATCAATTAAACCTAAATTTAATAAGCGTCTAAAACTTTTTCTTTCTTCAATACTAAATAATAATTTTCCATCAGAGTGATTTGGGTTAAAAACATCAATCTTTTCTGGAGCAACATTAAAATCTGCTCCAATAATTACGTTTTCACCATAACCAATCAATTTTATAAGTCTTTTCTCAAGCTTTTTAAAAAACTCCAGCTTATATATAAATTTTTCTGAACCTACTTCAGAGCCATTGGGAATGTATGCTGAAATTATTTTATAGCATGTTTTGTTAATCGTTATTGTAGCTTCAATATAACGAGCTTCTTTCTCATTACTCATACCTTCAAGTCCAATGATTGTGTCTTCTAAAGGGAATTTACTTAAAATAGCAACACCATTATATGTCTTTTGACCAAAAATCTTAATATTATAACCTAAATCTTCTAATATATCATAAGGAAATTTTTCTTGAGTGCATTTGAGCTCCTGTAATAAAATTATTTTGGGATTATGCTCTTTAACAATCTTAATAAGGTGATTTAACCTAGAAGATATCGAATTTACATTCCAACAAATAATCATGAAATACACTTAAATGGCTCCTCGGGCCGGATTCGAACCAGCGACCTAACGGTTAACAGCCGTTTGCTCTACCACTGAGCTACCGAGGATTAATACACATTTTTTATATAATAGTATTTTTAAAATGTCTAGAGTGAAATTTATATTTTTACAATTATTTAACTTATGTCAGAAAATTTATATAATGATGAGACATGCAAATTATGAGTAGCAATATAAATCAAGGAAAAACTATTGTTTTAATAAGTATGTGAAAAAGTTAATTTTATAATTAAAATTTATTTTGAATATGTCTATGTTGTGATATTTCATCTAAATGTTTTTGTTCAGTAAGATTATTTGCATAATCAATTCTATCTTTAGATTTTTCTAATAGATTTTCATACTTTTTTTGTTCATCATATTTTGTTTTTAAATCTTCAATTAACAATTCAAGCTTAGATTTATTAAGGTCTTTTTCATCAATAATTTTATTCATTTTTTGTTTTGATAATTCAAAAAATTTTCCAAATTCAAAATTTAAAATTTGCTTTGATAGAGTTTTTTCTTCTTCAATTTCTTTAATTAAATTTTTTAATTTTATATTTAATGTATCTATTATTTTAATTATATTATTTTTCTCAATAATCAAATTTGATATTTCATTATTTAGATTTTTAACAATTCTCTTTAGTGAATTGATTTGTTTATATTCTGTATTAATTTCTATCTTCATTTAAAATAATTTTTTCTATTAATTGATATTTATGATTATCTTCAAATTTATATACTATTTTGTTATCTTTGAGAATAATAGTCACTGGTAATTTATTATATCCAATATTTTTATATGTCTTATAATTAATCATTAATATATCTTCAAAACAATTTCCAAATTTATTTAATAAAGTTGTTAAATTATTTTTATTTTCACCTACCATTATACCATAAATTTTTATTCCTTTTTTATTTAAATGTTCTAATTCAGATAATTTATTTATACATTGCTCGCAATTTGTTGAAAAAAAATTAAGTATTATATATTTATTATTTTGTTTAAATTTCACTTCATTTTCAGTAAAAATGCTTACTGTTTTGTGAAAAAGTAATTCCTCATTTTTTAATTCAATAACACTATCAGTACTTTTATTAAAAATAAGCTTAAAACTAAATAAAGTTACGATTAAGAGCAAAGTAAGAAAAGGTAAAAATAATTTAAATTTTATATTCATTTCCTAATTCAAAATTAAAATTTTTTAAAAATGTATTTTTGATCATTTCATTTAATTTATAATTTTCAATTAATTTATTATTTTCTTTATAAATAGATGTCATTTTACAATTTAATATTCCACAAGGATTAATATTATTAAAATAGCTCATGTTTGGGTTAATATTTAATGCAATACCATGATATGAGATCCATTTTTTTAATTTGATTCCTATAGATGCTATTTTTTTATTAATATTGTTATCTTTTACCCATACTCCAATGTTTTCATTATCTATATAAGCTAAAATATTGTTTTTGTTAAGTATAGTGATTATCCATTTCCCTAACATATTAATAAATAATTTTATATCTGGTTGATTATTAAAGATTTCTTTTAAATTTAACATAATATAAATAATCTTTTGTCCTGGTCCATGATAAGTTATTTTACCACCTCGATCTGTATCAATATATGGAATATTAATATTATTTTTAATGTCAGATTTCACTGCGCTTCTTCCTAGTGTGTAAATATTAGGATGCTCTAATAGCCATATTGCCTGATTTTCTTTAGAAGAAATAATTTTTTCTACTTTATTTTTCATAAATTTCATTGAAAATTCATATTCAATTGGTTTATTAGAATAAATAAAATCAATTTTATGCATCTAATTGTTTAGTTTTTAATTTTATAGCATTTATTAAATTTCTTAGGACAGGTTTCACAACTACTTTTATCATTGATAATTAAATTTTTTAATCCTTTTATAAAAAAATCATCTTCACTCACTGTTTTTGCTCTATAATATGATTTTGCTCCATTTGATTCAGCTAGTTCCTTATATTCTAAATCAAGCTCTACTAAGGTCTCAACATGTTCAGATACAAAAGATATAGGGACTATTAGGATATTTTTATTCATTTTTGATTCTTTGATTATAACTTCATCTGCATAAGGTTTAATCCATGAAACAGGTCCAACTCTGCTTTGGTAAGCTAATATATAATCTAAGTTTTTGATGTTTGCTGATTCAACAATTAATTTAACTGTATTTTCAATTTGCCATTGATAAGGATCTCCTGATTCAATAATTTTTTCAGGTAGACCATGGGCAACAAAGATAACATATGGTTTTCCATTTTCTTTTGTGGCCTTGTTATATATGTTTAAGAAAATCTTTTTAGACGATTCAATAAATTCTTTTTGAGAATAGTAGCAACAAATGATTTTTTGAGGACATGTTAATGTAGATTTACTGAAAGCCTTATTCCATTTATCTAAAAAAGATGCAGTCGTTGTAGTAGAGAATTGTGGATATAAAGGAACTAAAACAATTTTTGTAGGATTAAAGTTTTCAACTTCTTTAACTGTTTGATAGGGCAAAGGATTACAAAAATTCATGCTGATAAAAATTTTATGTGTACTTTTATCAAGTATTTTTTCAAGAGCTTGTTTTTGTTTAATTGTATTTTTAAGTAAAGGAGATTTTCCGCCAAGTTTATTATAATTAAGAGTGGCTTCTTTTTTTCTAAGTTTAGATATTAATTTTGCTAAAAGATATCTAAAAGGATTAGGAATAGTTATAATATTTTTATCGTTAAATAAATTGAATAAAAAGAATTCAATATCATTTCTGCTATTTGGACCACCTAAATTATATATAACAACAGCAATTCTATTTTTTATTTTAATATTTTTCATAAAAATAATATTATAATTTACAAAATGAATATTATCAGTAAGCTTGAGTTTATCAAATAGTTTTTACTAAATATAGTTTGCTTGTGAAATTAAAGACCTTTAGAATAATATTACTTACATTAATTATATTATTTTCCCTTGAGTTTAACGTTGCTTTAGCAGATGATAGTACTGGACCATATAATTTATTACAGCATCTAAAAAATATTCCTAAGAAGAAAGTTAAGGCAAAAAAAGTTAAAAAAATTACCTCAAATATAAAAAAAATAGAGCTTGATAATTCAAAATCAAAGATTAAAACACATAAATTTATTCCTAAACGACTTGATGTTGTTTTAAATCAAAATATTGAAAATACAAAAATAATATTTCCATGGGATGAAACTGTAAATATAGCTTCGTATATAAAAAATGACTATTTGTATGTTATTTTTGATAAATATGTTCCTGTAAATGTCAAAATTTTAAATGAATATGTCAATAAACACGTTATTGATCATGCGTTGGTAGATGATTTTTATCATTATAAAATAGGAGATGATTCTTTAGCTATAGTTTTTAAATTAGTTGAAAAGAAAATAAATCATCAGTATTTCTTGATATATAAAGACATGAATTCATTTATTATTAAGATATTTCCTCAGAAAGTTAAATCAAAAATTATTAATTTTGTATCTAAACCTTTTGAAGAACCAACTTCTAAAATAGAGTTTGATATTGAAAATTTAAAAACTGGAAAGATAATTTCTTTTATTGACCCCTTAAATAAAGGTAAAATTACAGTTCTAACAACAAATTCTTATCAGTATGGTATAAAAAATGAATTTACTTTTGTTGATTTAGATGTTTTGCCTTCAATACAAGGAGTTGCTATTTCTGAAAAATCTAGTGAACTTTTGTTTAATAAAAATGATAATTTATTTTGGATTACTTCAAAAAATGGACTTAACATATCATCAAAATATGGGTCTTCATTAATTAATTCTATATTTCAGACCCCTGGGTTTACAAAATTAAAAAAATTTAAAAGTGAAGATTGTATCCTATGTATAAAACCTTACAGAAAGGGTTTGGAAGAATATATCAATGATCAAAAATTAATACAATCAGAAATATATAATAGCTCAGTTGATGAAAAATACAATTTTAGAATTAATCTTGCTTTACTTAACTTAGCTAATGGTTACTACCCTGAATCAACTTCTCAATTAAAATTTTCAATATATAATAATCCATTATTAGCTAACAAATATGATTTTTTATTGGTATATGCAGTATCTAATGTGATGAGCAACAGATTTGATAAAGCTTATGAATTAATAAGTAAAATAGATATATCTTCTGTTCCAACAAAGAATTTAAAGGAAGTCAGGTTTTGGAATGATATTATTAATTTATTGAATAATAAACCTCAAAAAATAAGTGGTAGTTTAATTGAAATTTTTTCTGATAATAATAGTGCTTTTTTGAAAAATTATCCTGAAAATATTTTCATAAAAATTAAACTATTTGAACTTAGACTTTTGATTAAAAATAAGTATTTTAATGCAGCTAAAGATATTATTAAAAATTTATCAAAAATTAATTTAACCAGGGAAAATTTAGCTGAATTTTATTATGAACAAGCAAATTTACAAAAATTAGCTGAGAATAATAATGATGTCATAAAATTGTTAACAAATTGTAAAAATATAGATGGTTCATTTTATTTTAGCCCAAAGTGTGAATATGAGTTGATTGATTTAGAAATTAAGAATAAAAAAATAAGCATTAAAGAGGGTATTGAGCAATTATTATATTTAGATTTTAAAATTAGGAATTCAGAATTTGAAATAACAGTTTTAAAAAGAACTGCTGAATTATATTACATGGTTGATGATTATATTAATGCATTATTAACTTGGCAAACCATTATAGAATATTTTCATAATAGTTTTGAAGCCTTAGAAGCAAAAGAGAAAATGACAACTACTTTTATAAGTATTTTTCTAAGTGAAGTTGGAGATAAATATGATGCTTTCCAAAAAGTGGCAATATTTGATGAATTTAGTTACTTAAACCTTATTGGTAATATAGGGGACAAAATAGCTTTAAAGTTGGTAAATTATTTAATTGACTTAGATTTATTAGATGGGGCATCTAAGATTTTAGATCACCAATATAAATATAGATTAAATGGATATGAGAAAGAGCAGGTATTGAATAAGTTATTAAATGTATATTTGGAACTACGTAAGCCTGAAAAGGTTGTTGAATTAATTAATGAAAGTTTATTAAAAAATTATCCTGATCAAATTAAAATTGCAAGAACTCATATTTATGCTCAAGCACTTTTTGAGGTTAATGATGATGATAAAGCAATAAAAGTTTTAGATGGAGACCTATCTAGTAGTGCGGATGTTATTAGATCAAATATATATTGGAAACAAAAGAAGTGGCATTTATTTAATGATAACTCTGAGCCTTATATTTATTCATTGATGAAAAATAATAAACTCTTAACAATAGAAGATGCAAATAAAATCTTAAGGCAATCTGTATCATATGCGTATCTAGATAGAAAAAAGCTTTTATCTAATTTATATAATCAATTTAAAAATAGGTTAAGAGTTAAACATGATAAAATATTGAATATTATTCATCTTTTGGTAAAACTGCAAAATACTAAGAATAGTAAAAAAATAGTGGATTCTCAGGATATACAAAATATAATTAATGATGTATATAATCAAATTACTCACTAGAAGAGATAATAATTATTTAAGATGAGCACTTTTCGAAAATCTATTATTATTATACCTGCACGCCTTGATTCAACTCGTTTGCCAAAAAAACCTTTGATTAATATTAAAGGAATACCAATGATAATCAGGGTCTATAATAAGGCTTTAGAATCAAATATAGGGAAAGTTGTTGTTGCAGGTTGTAATGATGAGCTAAGAAACTTAATAAATTCTTATAATTTTAATTATATAAGTACTGATCCAACGCTTACTTCCGGTACAGATAGAGTTTATGCAGCATATAAAAATTTAAATGAAGAATATGACAACATCATAAATTTACAAGGTGATATGCCACATATCAATTCAATTACTATAAAAAAAGTAAATGATGTTTTGAATGATGAACAAGATATTGATATAGCCACTGCTGCTTCTAAAATTAATGATATAGAAGATGACATAAATAACATTAATGCTGTAAAAGTTATTAAAAGTTACCAAAATTACGCTCTTTATTTTACTAGATATCCGGTGAGGTTAGATGAAAATTATAAACATATTGGAATATATGGATTTAAAGCAAATTCTCTTGAGAAGTTTGTATGTTTACCTCAATCACCATTAGAAAAAAATGAAAAATTAGAGCAATTAAGGGCGTTAGAAAATGGTATGAAAGTCAAAATTGCAATAACTAACGATCCTAATATAAGTATAGATACAAAGCGAGATTTATTAAAATCAAAAGATTATTTAAAAAAATATGAAAAATAGCAATTTAAGTTTAGTTTACATTAGGTCATTAATTTTTAATATTTTTTTGCCAGTTTGGACAATTATAACTTGCAGCATATTATCTCCGTTGGTTTTTTTTAAAAAACCTAAAGTTATGGCAGTTTTAGGCACAATATGGTCGTATGGTTTAATTTATGGATTAAAAGCGATTTGTAATATTAAAATAGAATTAAGGGGACTAAAAAATTTACCTAAAGAGCCTTTCATCATTGCTTGCAAACATCAATCTGCTCTTGAAACAGGGCTTTTTCAGCAATATTTAAATTTTCCAGTTTATGTAATAAAAAAAGAATTGCTTAGTATACCTTTTTACGGCTGGTTTTTGAAGCAAATGGGTATGATTCCTATTGATAGAAAGGGAGGGATGTCAGCGTTAAAAAGTATGTTAAGAGATTGCGAAGTAAATTTAAAACAAAAGAGGAGTATTATAATTTTTCCAGAAGGGACTCGTGTGAGAACTTTTGAATCAGCTGAATACCATTCTGGTATTATTGCAATTAGAAAAAAATTTCCAGATATACCTATTATTCCAATTGCTTTAAATTCAGGTTTATTTTGGTCTAAAGATTCTTGGTTAAAATATCCTGGCACAGTGATTTTTAAAATTCTGCCAGAATTAGATAAAAAATTAGATAACAAACAAGCTTTAGCTCAATTGAAGAAAGTTATTGATAGTAATAGTGATGAGCTGTGTAAAAAAATATGAATTTTATAATGCTTTAAATAGACGATTCTTAACAATCTCAATACCATTATTTGTAATGGATGAGTAAGTCATTACTTCTTTATTTGTTATTTTTTCTAATTTCTTTTTCTTTTCATGAACTGCAACTTCATCAATCATATCTGTTTTAGAGAGTAATATTAGTTCTTTTTTACTAGCTAAATCTTTATAATTTTCCAATTCTTTTCTTATAATTTTATAATTATCAATTATGTCATCACTTGTTATGTCTATTATATGAAGAAGGATTTTACATCTTTCTAGATGTTTTAGAAATTTTATACCAAGACCATGTCCTAAACTTGCATTTTCAATTAATCCTGGGATATCTGCTATTGTAAACTCATTATGTCCACAATAAACAACTCCTAACTGAGGTTTGAGAGTTGTGAATGGATAATCAGCAATTTTTGGCTTTGCAGATGTTACTTTGGACAGAAAAGTAGATTTGCCAGCATTAGGCATTCCTAATAAACCAATATTTGATAGTAATTTTAAATTAAGCCATACCCACATTTCATTGCCGATTTTACCTTCAGTAAATTTTCTTGGAGCTTGATTTCTTGAAGATTTAAAATTGCTATTTCCTAATCCACCACTTCCACCTTGAATAATTATTTCTTTTTGTTCAGGTTGATCAAAATCATATAATATGTATTTTTTATCTTCGGATAGCATTTGAGTTCCCTGTGGTATATCAATAATTAAATCTTCACCTGACTTTCCAGTTTTATTTTTTCCTTGACCTGTTTGTCCTTTAGGAGCTTTAAAATGCTGCTTATATCTAAAATCAATTAATGTGTTCAAATTCTCTACTACTCTAAATATTACTGAACCTCCATTGCCACCATTTCCACCGTCTGGTCCTCCAAATTCAATATATTTCTCTCGCCTAAAGCTAGAAGCTCCATTCCCTCCATCTCCAGCTTTTAGAAATATTTTAGCTTCATCTATAAAATGCATGTTATTATTAGGAACAATTATTTTTTAAATACTTTAATGAATCTTTGAAACCCGATAAACTATAATAATCTAAAGCTAATTTATCATCTGTTTTATAGCTTTTAATAGTAAAATAATTATATGTAGCTTTGATAAATAAATTTATTATATGATTATCTTGATCGCTATTGTACGTTGTTGCAAAATTTTTATATTTACTATTTAAATTATATTTTCTTTCTTCATCAATTATAATTAATATGGGATTATTTTGAGAGATCTCAAATCCTGGTTTAACAGTAATTGTAAAATTGTTTTCACCTAGGTAGTTTAAATTTATATATGGTGTATCCCTTTTTTCCGTAAATATTATTGTTTTTATAGGATTAGAATACATATAGCATATTTTTTTCTTACCTTTTTTTTCAATATATGTTATCCAATTACCTATATTTCTTTGTAATATTTGTGAATTATTTTTTGCTTGTGATGGAATGTGCACAGATATAATGCAAAAATAACATAATATAAAAAATAATAATTTAATTTTCATGTAATCTGATGTTTAATTTAATAGCCTATAGAACCCTTATAATATTCGTTTTTATAACTCAAGCAATAAATTTTAATTTTGCTCAAGATAATATTTTTTCAAATAACTTTGATACAAGTGCTAAATATGCATATTTAGTAGATTTTGAAAGTGGTGAAGTTTTATATGATAAAAATGGTAATACACTAATGCCTCCATCTTCTATGACAAAAATCATGACATCATATATTATATTTCAAAATTTACAAAACGGAGATTTAAAATTATCAGATAAATTTATAATAAGTGATAAAGCTGCTAAAAAAGGTGGTTCAAAGATATTTTTGAAATCAGGACAAAAAGTTTCTGTTGATGAACTTTTAAAAGGAGTGATTGTTTTGTCTGGTAATGATGCATCGATTGCTTTAGCAGAAGCATTAGATGGTAGTGAAGAATCATTTGCCAATAAAATGAATATATATGCCAAAAAATTAGGGTTGAAAAATTCTGTTTTTAAAAATAGCACGGGATGGCCTGATGAGGGACATTTGATGAGCTCTAAAGATTTAGTGACATTGGCAATAAGGTTATTAAAAGATTTTCCAGAGTATTATCATTACCATTCCATAAAACGATATTCTTTTAATAAGGTAAGACAAAATAATAGAAATACATTAATTGGTGCTTATGGAGTAGATGGAATAAAAACGGGTAAAAAAACTGATATAGGTGGACATGGAATTGTCATAAGTGCAAAAAAAGGAGAAAGAAGGCTTATAGCAGTTATAAATGGACTTGGTAGTGAAAAAGAAAGAGAAAGAGAGGCAAGAAAATTATTAAATTTTGGATTTTCAAATTTTAAAAATTTGACTTTATTTAAAGGCCATAAGGAAGTAATTGAAGGTGATGTTATTTATGGTAATTTAAATAAAATAGCCTTAAATGTAAAAAGTGAAATTATTATTACTGTGCCAAATAACTATGATAAAATGAAAGATTTATTGTTTTTAACTGAATTTCAGGAACCACTAAAAGCTCCTGTTAAGCAGGGAGAAGTTGTTGGTAAATTAAAGATTATGGATAGTAAAAATAATACTTTAATCAAAGAGGTTGAACTAATTACAAGTATTGATGTAAATGAAGCAGGGTTTTTTAAAAGGTCTATTCAAGGTATTAAATATTTTTTTAAAAAATTAATTGGTTAATTAATAGTTAAATTTAATATATACATATTACTAAAATTATTATATCTGAAGTAATACTTCTATTAATTATTTATGAACATACAAATTATACTTCTATTAATAATATTATTACTGTTAATTGCTTTAAGTATTTATCTTTGCATTATCTGCATTAAAAATTCAAATAATATTGATGCTTTGAAAGATACTTTGTCAGAACAAAAATCATCAATTAATCTTTTAAATAATTTTTTTGATAAACAAATAAATTTTTTACATAGTAGTATTACGAAGCAAATTGAAAACAATTATTTAAATCAGCAAAAACAGTTAGACTCTATGCAAAAGCAATTGGTTCAAATTGCAGAACTGAATGAAAATAAAATAGAGAACATGAGAAGATCAATGGAAGAAAAAGTTAATAACATGCAACAAAATAATCAAAAAAAGTTGGATGAAATTAGAGCGGCTGTTGAAGAAAAATTACAATCTACCCTTGAAAAAAGATTAGGAGAATCTTTTAAATTGGTTAGTAATCAGCTAGAAATAGTTTATAAAGGGCTTGGAGAGATGCAAAATTTAGCGACAGGTGTTGGTGATTTAAAGAAGGTGCTAACTAATGTTAAAACAAAGGGAATTTGGGGAGAGGTGCAATTAGGAAATATTTTAAAGCAAGTTTTAAGTGAAGAGCAATATGAGGAAAATGCTAAAATTGATCCACTCAGTAACCAAAGAGTTGAATATGCTTTAAAACTTCCAAACAAAGATGAAGAAGATTCTAATACTTTGTTGCCTATTGATGCAAAACTTCCGATGATTGAATATCATAAGCTTATAGAATTTTATGAAGATGGTGATAAATCAAATATAGAAAAGCAGGTGAAAATTTTAGAAATTGCAGTTAAGAAAGAGGCTAAAAGTATTAATGAAAAATACATAAAGCCTCCGCATAGTACTGATTTTGCTGTTATGTTTTTACCAGTTGAGGGATTGTATGCAGAAATAGTTAGAATACCTGGTTTGCTTGACAAACTTCAGCGTGATTATAGGGTAATTATTACCAGTCCAACTACACTTATAGCATTGTTAAATAGTATTCAAATGGGATTTAAAACCTTAGCAATTGAAAAAAGATCGAATGAAGTTTGGAAATTATTAGATACTGTAAAGCATGAATTCTCTAATTTTATTGGAATTTTAAGTAAAACAAAAGTAAAATTAGACCAAGCTAGTAAAGCAATAGGGGATGCTGAATATAAAGGAAATGTAATTAAAAACAAATTACAAAATGTTGAAAAGTTACCACTGTCGAAATAATTAATAAAAAATAATGCAAAATTTTAAAGAGGATTATTTGTCACAATTAAATGAAGCACAGCTTGAAGCTGCTTCACATATTGATGGTCCCATATTAATTTTGGCAGGAGCTGGAACTGGTAAAACAAAAGTGTTAACTTCAAGAATTATTCACCTAATTAATAATGGTTTTGCATTTCCATCACAAATATTAGCTGTAACATTTACAAATAAGGCAGCGAATGAAATGAAACAAAGAGTTGAGAAATTTTTAGAGAATATTTCTGGCTCTATGAATATAGGTACTTTTCATTCTATGGCTGCAAAAATTTTAAGGCGTCATGCAGAACTTATTGGATATAATACTGATTTTACAATTATAAACCAAGATGATCAAATTAGATTAATTAAACAGCTTATAAAAGATTTTGGATTAGATGATAAAAATACGTCAGCTAAAGTTCTACTTTATTATATAAATAGATTTAAAGATAGGGCTATTATGCCTAAAAATTTATCATCACAAGAAGTTGAGCATTATGCAAAAGGTAAATTAAGCGAAATATATAATGAATATCAAAATAGGCTGGAAAATTTTAATGCTATGGATTTTGGTGATTTATTACTAAATAATATAAGGCTTTTTAATGATAATTTAGACATTTGCGAATATTATCAAAATAAATTTAAATATATATTAGTTGATGAATATCAAGATACAAACATCGCGCAATATTTATGGATTAGAACATTATCACAAAAACATAATAATATCTGTTGTGTAGGGGATGATGATCAATCTATATATGCATGGAGGGGAGCAGAAATTACAAATATTTTGAGATTTGATAAAGATTATCCAGATGCTAAAGTTATAAGGCTTGAAAAAAATTATCGTTCAACTCAGCATATTTTAAACCTAGCTAGTAATTTAATTTCCAATAATAAAAATAGGCATTCTAAAGTTTTATGGACTGATAAGAAAGATGGAAATAAGGTTAAAATCATAAATTATTATGATGATAAGGAAGAATCAAGGGCTATTGCAGATGAAATAGATATGTTGGAAAGATTAAAGAAGACTAAGCTTTCTGATGTGGCAATTTTAGTGAGGGCAGGGTATCAAACTAGAAATTTTGAAGAAAGTCTTAATTTTTTAGGTATACCATATAGAATTGTTGGTAGTACTAAGTTTTATGATAGGTTGGAAATTAAAGATAGTATAGGATATATTAGGTTACTTGTTAACAAAGAAGATAATTTAGCTTTTGAAAGGGTTGTTAACACCCCAAAAAGAGGAATTGGCAATAGTACTATTATGAATATTTTAAATACTGCTAAAAATTCAAATTTATCAATGTTTGAAGTATCAAAAATAATGATTGCTGAGAAAAAAATCAAAGGAAAAACAGCAAACTCTTTGAATAATTTTATCAATATAATTGAGGAAAGTAATAAAAAAATAAATAATGAAAACAATTCTGACATTGTCAAAGATATGTTGAATAAAGTTGGATATATTGATATGTGGAGTAATGATGAAAAGCATGAATCTAAAGAGAGAATAGATAATATTCATGAGCTTATTAGTAGTTTGAGTGAATATGAAGATTTGAAATCCTTCTTGGAATATATAAGTTTAATAAGTGATGCTGATAATATTGCAGAAGATAATAGGGTTAACATAATGACAATCCATGCTGCCAAGGGTTTAGAATTTGAGGTTGTGTTTTTGCCAGATTGGGAAGAAGGAGTTTTTCCAAGTTCAAAATCAATTGAAGAAGAAAAGGAATCTGGAATTGAAGAAGAAAGAAGGTTAGCGTATGTAGCAATAACAAGAGCTAAAAGAGATTTATCAATCTCATATACTTGTTATAGAAGAGTATATGGAGATTTACAAACTTCAGAAATATCAAGGTTTATTAATGAACTACCCAAAGTTAGTTATGAGATAGTAAATAATTACTTTAATAATTCTTTAAATCAAAATAACCTACACTCATTTAAAGAAGTTAAGCAGCAAAATTTTATTAGTTCAACAAAAAAAGAAAAATTTGGGGTTGGAACAAAAGTAAAACACATTAAATTTGGTAAAGGTATTGTGTTATCTAAAGAAGAAGATATAACAGAGGTGTTTTTTGAGAAGGAAGGTGTAAAAAAGATAATGGCAGAATTTTTAGAATTGATTTAAAGAATTTAATGAAGAAAAACAATATTCCTAAGCATATAGCAATAATTATGGATGGTAATGGTAGATGGGCAAGGCAAAAAAATTTACCAAAATCTTTTGGATATCAAAAAGGAATTAAATCTGCGCAATGTATCATAAAATATTCAAAAAAGCTTGGTGTTGAGTATCTAACACTTTATGCATTTTCACTTGAGAATTGGCAAAGACCTAAGGATGAAATCGCAAAGCTTATGGACATGTTTCGCGAGTATTTAAAAAAAGACATTGAAAAATTGATTGCAGAAGATATAAGAATTATTTTTATTGGTGACCATTCAAAATTAGATGAAGATATAAAAATAGCTATGAAAAGTGCTGAAGATAGATCATCGCAAAACAGTTTTTGCTTAGTTATTGCCATGAGTTATGGTGCAAGAGATGAAATTACTAGATCAATTTTAAAATTTAATGAAAAACATAATAAGGAATCTGTTAATAAAAATAATATTGAAGAATTATTTGAGTCTATTATAAATCCTCATCAAATACCAAACCCAGATTTATTGATTAGAACAAGTGGAGAAAAAAGATTAAGTAATTTTCTACTTTGGCAAATTGCGTATACTGAACTTTATTTTACAAGTAAGTGTTGGCCAGATTTTGAAAAGCAAGATTTGCTTGATGCCATAGATAATTTTAATAAAAGAGAGAGGAAATATGGTAAGTAAAATACTTAATAATAACTTATTTAAGAGAGTGATAACTGCTTTAGTATTAATTCCAATTGTACTTTATATAATTATGGAAGGAGGGGTTTTGTTTGATTCGTTTTTAGGATTAATATTTATAATTTCAACATATGAAGTTATCATGATTGTTAACAATGATAAAAAAATATCGCTGTTAAAAAAAATGACGTGGATAATACCGATATTAATTTATATAGGGTTCTCTATGATATCACTTAGATATATAAGATTATATGATGAAGGATATTTTAAAATTATGATATTACTCTTGAGTATTTGGGTGTTTGATTCTGCTGCTTATTTTGCAGGTGTATTGATTGATGGGCCGAAATTGTGTCCAAAAATTAGTCCTAAAAAAACATGGGCAGGATTAATTGGGGGTATAGTAATTACGTTTTTTATCCCTAATATAGTAGCAATTATTATGTTAAAGCATATTTTCCTTTCTGCGTTTGCTATTATTTTTGGGTTTTATTTAAGCTTGTTAGGTATTATAGGGCAAGTTGGGGATTTGATGGAATCATATTTTAAGAGAAAATTTAGTGTAAAGGATAGTGGTAATATTATACCAGGACATGGTGGAGTATTAGATAGAATGGATAGTATATTTTTAGCATCAATATTTTTTTATCTTATCTTAAGGTTTAAATAATTTTTATTTAAATTATGAAAAAGAAAATATGCATTTTAGGTTCAACTGGTAGTATTGGTTGCAACACTTTAGATTTGATTGATCAATATAAAGGTAAATATGAAGTAACTACACTTACAGCAAATAAAAATGCTAAAAAGCTGGCTGAACAGGCAATAAAGTTTCAAGCTAAGAATATAGTGATATGTGATGAGAGTAAATATAAGGAATTAAAAGAGTTGCTTAGTGGCTATGATATAAATATTTTTTCTGGCCATAAAGAACTCATAAATATGTCTGGTTTACAATATGACATTACCATTGTTGGTATTATGGGGATGATAGCAATTAAACCAATTATGAAAGCTATTGGAAATTCTAAAGTAATTGGTCTTGCAAATAAAGAAAGTATAGTTTGTGCTGGAGATTTTATAATTAATAAAGCAAAAAAGAGCTTTACTAAAATTATACCACTTGATTCAGAGCACAATGCAATATTTCAAGTATTTGAAGAAAATAACAGAGAAAACATAGATAAAATTGTTCTTACTGCTTCAGGTGGTCCATTTTTAAATAAGAATATTGAGGAGTTAAAGTTTATCACTCCAGAACAAGCTGCATGCCATCCTAATTGGAAAATGGGTGCTAAAATTTCTGTTGATTGTGCTAATATGGTAAATAAAGGGCTTGAAGTGATAGAAGCCTGTAAATTATTTAACTTAGATATTGATAAGGTAGATGCAATAATTCATCCAGAGTCAATAATTCATGGTATGGTATATTATTCAGACGGTTCAGTCCTTTCTCAAATGGCATATCATGACATGAAGACATCAATTTCAACCGTGTTTGAATATCCAAAAAGAATAAAATTTAATTATACTCAACTAAATTTTGCTGAAATAGGTTTGTTAAATTTTCAAAAAATTACACAAGAGCGTTTTCCATTGTTTTATTTAGCAAAACAAGCTTATAAACTTGGTAGTTATGCATTAATTACTTTTAACATTGCAAATGAAATTGCAGTTGAAACATTTCTTCAAAAAAAAATAAGTTTTTTAGGAATAAACAAACTAATCCAAGGTTCAGTAAGTAAAGCAACGTCGGTTGAAATTACTTCATTAGAAGATGTTTTATATTATTCTAAGGAAATGAAATTAAAGATAAAGAATTACATTATTTATTAAGTCCTTATACTTCTACCATGTAATTCACTTTTTTGAGTTAAACTTTCAACAAATGACCTTTTAGTAGAAATATCTTTATCTTTTTGTGCTTGTTTGCTTGGAGTGTCTACAATTTTTCCTTTAACTCTATCTTTATAAAAATCTCTAAATTCTGTATGTTTCTCTTCTTTATAATGAGCAAGTGGGGCAAAAATTTCTCTACTTCGATCATAAGAAAAGCTGGCAAAAAAAGCCTTTTTTGTATAGTAATTTAGGCTGTGGACTTCTAATTTAGGGTTATCAGCTTTACTTGATCTTGCTTCTAAATCTTTTTTTACTTGGCTTAATTCTGCTTTAAATTGTTTTTTCACCTGTTCTGGTTTATTAATATTAATTTCACCATTTTCAATTTTAGCCTGTATATTTTTTATTGCTTGTATTTCAGCTTCTGTATCCCTGATGCAGCCTTTTAAAAAATCTAAACCTGAGCCTTGTGGATAATCAATGCTTAAACCTCCATTTTCTCGCAACATATCTTTGTTAGTTTGTATTATGTTATGCATTTCGTCTCGTTGTTTACTAAAAGACTTTTGTTCATTGACAGCTGAGAATGCTCCTACCATTACACAAAATCCACCTGCTCCAATAGAAATCATATTGCCTGTCATAATGTTGCCTACAAGAGGTATTAATGCTTCAGGAAAATGTTGTAAAATATTTTTGATTTTCAATGTTTTGTCTTTTCCATCTAATTTATGCTCTTGTTTGAGCATTTCATCTAATATAGATTTTAGTTCAGGAGTTTTATCTAATGTTTCTAGTTTTTCTTTATGTAATTCTGTTATAGTTTCTAGTGCTAATGCTTCTTTTTGTTGAACTCTTAAATCTTTTAAATTCTTTCCTTCTATTACTATACCTAATCCTAAAGTTAATACTGAAACTGTTGCTGCTATTCCAATTGCTAAGGGTCCAAATGGGCTCAAAAGTAAAAAGCCAATTGACAAAAAACTTATTACTTTTAGAGTAGATGGGCCAAAAAAGAAATCAACTACATCCCATAATCTAGCTTTTGTTTTAGCCCAAAAACTTTTATTAATTTCTGGTTCATTATCTTTATGTTTAACTCCCTTTTTAACTTCTACATCTGTATCATAATCGTAGAAAACACCATATACTTTGACAGCAACATTAGCTAAAGCTATTGAAATATCTTTAATAACAGACATATATGTTTTTTAATAATTAGTATTTATAAACATAATAATAAATTATAAAGTAGCTCTTATCAATGAATAAAAGAATATTATTATTTTTTATAAAGTTGCAAGTTGCAATTTTATAAAAAGTTTTGTACAATAATGTTAAGAAGAACGAAAGTATAATTAGTTAATAATTATTTTTTCGTCTTATTATATTTATGTGACAAGAGAAGCAGAGAAAAGTAGTGAGGGGATGTGTGTGAAAGTGACCAATTAGATACTGCTCCTCATGTCATGGGTGATAGTATAGCTAATCTTATTGTATTGCAAGCAAAATATTCAAGCTTTATGTTAAATTTTTATTAACAATTTTAAGTATTTTTTTAATTTAAAATTTATACCTAAAATAGTTTTCAAAATACAAAAAATTAATAATAATAGTTCATTAATATTAAAATAGATTTTATATAAAATTTGAAATAGAACAGTATATATTATATAAAACAGTGTAATTTTTATAGATATTTAAGTGAACTTACTCCCCAGCTCTATATACAATAGATTTTTATTAATGATTTTATTGCCTATAGTCATTATTCAAATTGTTACGATAACTATTTTTTATGAACGACATTGGGGAAGTGTTTCAAATAATATGGAAAATATTGTTGTTCAAGAAATTAATACGATTGTAAATATTTATAACTTATATGGTGATAATAGAGGTATTTTAAGTAATTTAAATAAATTAGGGTTTGATATTTCATTTGCAAATAATTCAGAATATCAAGGTATGATTAAAGACAGGTCATTACTAAGTTTAAGAAGAAAGATAGATAAAGAAATTTATTATAAATCAGATATAGGTTATATTGAAAAATTTTCTAAAATTAGAGTTCAAGTACATGTTAACAACAAAAATATTCTTCAGCTGGATTTTTCAACTGGTAAAATAAAGAATCCAACAACATATATCTTTATTCTTTGGATATTAACTACTTCAATTTTATTTGGTTTAATATCATTATTTTTTATGAAAAACCAAGTTAAATCAATTGTTAAATTAAATAAAGCTGCTAGAGATTTTGGGCAAGGTAGGTTGTTTTATTTTAAACCATCTGGTGCAAATGAAATTATATCACTTGGTTTATCATTTCTAAAGATGAGAAAAAGAATTTTAAAGCAAATAAAAAATAGAACAGAGATGCTTGCTCATATAGCACATGACTTAAGGACACCAATTACAAGAATAAAATTACAATTATCTTTAATGAATAAAAATAATTATACTGAAGCAATTAATATAAATATGAAAAAAATTGAGGATATGATTAACAGTTATTTGACATTTGCTAAAGAGGAAGGAAATGAAGATAATAAAAGTTTTGACATTATAAAAATGATCAAAAATACCTTGAAATTATTAAATGATAACAGAATAGTTTTTACTAATAACACTAATCAAAATAAGTTATTTCTTACTATAAGAGTTAATGCTATAGAAAGAGCTTTAACTAATGTTATTGATAATAGCATTAAATTCTGTTATAAAAAAGTCAGCATCAGTTTATCAAAAGCTTCTGAAGAAACAATTTTAACAATTGAAGATGATGGACCTGGAATTGAGCAAAAAGAATACAAAAAAGCTTTTGAACCGTTTAAAAAATTAGATTCAAAAGTTAAGCAAGGTTTTGGTCTAGGGCTTGCAATATCAAAAAATATAATTAATACACATGGAGGAACAATATTGCTTGCTAAAAGTCATTTAGGTGGATTAAAAGTAATAATAAAATTGCCAATAGGAGATTAATGAAAAACAAAACTAAAATAATTTTATGTATTCTTGATGGATGGGGTATATCACATGATAAAAATAACAATGCTATAAAATTGGCCAATACTCCTAATATTGATTATTTATTATCTTATTATCCTAATTGTTTAATTAAGACATGTGGTGAAAGTGTAGGATTGCCACCTATGCAGATGGGCAATTCAGAAGTAGGTCATATGACAATAGGAGCCGGTAGAGTAATTCCTCAAGATTTAGTAAGGATAAATAATTTAGTTAAAAATCACCACAAGCTTAGTGAAAATAATATTATAAAAAATTTAGTTAATAAATCTTTTAATAAAACTTGCCACATCTTAGGAATGATTTCTGATGGTGGTGTACATTCTCATGTGGATCATATAGTGGAACTAGCAAGTTTTTTAGATAAAAATAATATAAAGGTGAAATTACATGCATTTACAGATGGTAGAGATTCATCTCCTAAAGGTGCATTAAAGTATATTAAAAAATTATCCGAGCATAACATTGAAATTACATCAATTAGTGGTAGGTATTATGCTATGGATAGAGATTGTAGATGGGATAGAACAAAGCTTGCTTATAACTCGATAGTTGCTAGAGATACATCGGTATATAATGATGTACATGAATATATTAAAAAATGTTATAGTGAAGGTATAACCGATGAATTTATAAGGCCAGCTCATAAAAAATCATTTTCTGGGATAAATAATCAAGATTCATTATTATTTTTAAATTTTAGAGCTGATAGAATAAGGCAGATTGCGGAGTCTTTAGTTTTAAATAATTTTGATAAATTTGAAGTTAAAGAATTAAATCTTTCTTATGCTGCTTCTATGGTTAGATATTCTAGTAAATTTAAAAATATTATTGAAGAAGTATTACCTTCATTGAAAATACAGAACGATTTAGGAAAGTATCTTTCTAACAAGTGTTTGACACAATTAAGAGTTGCTGAAACAGAAAAATATGCACATGTAACTTACTTTTTTAATTGTGGAAGAGAGAAGCAAATTGATGGTGAGAAATGGCTTTTAGTTGATTCTCCAAAAGTTAAAACCTATGATTTAAAACCTGAAATGTCAGCTTATCAAATAACTGATAAGCTTATTGAATCAATAAAAAATAAGAAATTTGATTTTATATGTGTTAATTATGCTAATGCTGATATGGTTGGTCATACTGGTGATTTACAAGCGACTATTAAAGCTTGTAGTACTATTGATCAGTGTGTAGGAAAGCTTCTAAATATTTGTAAAGAAAAAGATGTTAAATTATTAATTACTGCTGATCATGGAAATGCAGAAGAAATTTATGAAGTAAATAGTAATCAAATTAAAACATCGCATACAATAAATGATGTGCCACTAATCTATTTTGGGAATAAAAAAATAAAATTAGTAAATGGAGAATTATCTGATATTGCACCAACAATTTTAGATATATTAAAAATTCCAAAGCCAATTGAAATGTCTGGTGAGACTTTAATTAGATAAAAAGCTTGCTTATAAGATAAATTTATTTCACAATTTACATATGTGTGTGATTATGAATAAACTTAGGTGTCAAGTAATAAAGTATTAAGTAAAGAGCAAAATCAAGGTGTATTATTGCTTTCTATAGGTACTTTTTTAGAGTATTTTGATTTAATGCTGTATGTGCATATGGCAGTTCTCTTAAATGAGTTGTTTTTTCCTCAAACAGATCCTTTTACGACAAAGCTTGTGACAATATTTACATTTTGCTCAACATTTATCCTTAGGCCAGTAGGTGGTTTTATAGTAGGGTGGGTAGGGGATCATATTGGAAGAAAAAATACGGTTATAATTACTACAATATTAATGTCTATTTGCTGTATAATCATGGCAAATTTAAAGACATATTCAGATATTGGTATTATGGCTAGTTTTACAGTAATTTTTTGTAGAATGCTTCAAGGTTTTACTTCAATGGGAGAAATTTTAGGGGCCCAGCTTTATATAATGGAGTCCTTAAAGCCTCCATATAGTTATATATGCACATCTATCATAAATATTCAGTCTAAGTTAGGGGGATCATTTGCACTTCTAGTTGCTTATTTTGCAACTTCTATTGCATTTGATTGGAGAATAGCATTTTGGATTGGTGCTATTATAGCAATTGTAGGTATTGTAGCTAGAACAAAATTAAGAGAAACACCTGAATTTATAGATTATAAAAAAAGACTTAGAATTCAAACTGAATTAGAGAAGCAAAACAACAATACACTAATAAATTCTAATATTGTTAAAGAAAAATTAGATAAAAAAATAGTTCTTAGTTATTTTATTATGCATCTGCCTTTTGCGATCTATTTTTATATAGCTTATATTTATACCGTGCCGTTTATGAAAGTGAAATTAGGAATGAATAGTGAACAAATTATCACCCAAAATCTTAAATTTAGTGCACTACATTTGATATTTTTATTATTAGTAATACCATTATTAAAAAAATTTCACCCTTTAAAGTTAGCTAAAGTAAGTATAATAGTTTCTTCGATATTAGTATTATCTTTACCTTATTTATTTAAAATAACTGATAATTTAATATCGTTAATTTTTTTGCAATTATTGGTTTTATTATTTCCAAGTTTTACAAGCCCTACAGAATTAACTTGTTTTAAGCATATACCTATATCAAAACGATTTAAGATTTTGGGAATTGCATTTGGGATTGCTTCAGTTATTGGTTATGGTGTTGCACCTATCATATTAGAATTTTCAAAAGTTTTTATAGGCGATTTTTGCATTTGGCTTATTTGTATACCAGGTATGATATGTTACTGGTTAGCTGTAAAATATATGGAAAAAATAGAAAAAAATGCGGGTAGATTTGATAATTATCCTGAGGATGATCCAATTAATGCAGATACTGGATTAGATGAAAATCAGTATAATTATATAATGAGTGAGGAATACAAACTTTATAATTTAGATTGTGATTTTTCAAAATCCTTACTTACTAAATTAGTTAATCTAAACAAGATTGCTAGAAGAAAAGTTAATATTAAGTTTATTGAAAAATCTATTATTTTTGCAAAAAAATGGCATGATGGGCAAACTAGAAAAACAGGAGAGCCTTTTTATTCGCACCCACTTACTGTTGCAGAAATTGCAGCTGAATATTACTTTAAAACTGATGTTATTATAGCTGCCATACTTCATGATATTGTTGAAGATACAGAATGTACGTTAGATGATGTAAGAGAAAATTTTAATTCAAGGATTGCTCAAATTGTTGATAGATTAACCAGAGTAAGTTTTATTAATGGGGAAAAAATTAAAATTCCATTTGATGATGTTATTGCTAATTTAATTAATGTAAAGGATAATGAAGCGTTGTTTATAAAGCAAATTGATAGAATTCATAATATGATAACTATAGAAGGATTATCCCCTGAAAAACAAAAAAAGATTGCAGCTGAAACTAATAGTATTTTAATTGGAACAATAGCTTTTGTTTTTGAAAAATTGAACATACCAAATAAATTTAAAATTGAAAGTAAAATTTCTAAGCTTGTAAAGAACATATTAAATAAGAAATAAATAATTAATTTTAGGTTTTAATTTGATATTACGATTTTAATATGCTATTAATTCCTAGTCTTTTAAATCTTATCGCGGGGTGGAGCAGCCCGGAAGCTTGTCAGGCTCATAACCTGAAGGTCGCAGGTTCAAATCCTGCCCCCGCAACCAAATCTATCAAATATCTTAATTATTATTTGTTTTTTTATATAAATTGTTTCCATGATTAGTTTTTTCCCACTTATAGGGTTTAAATATTAATTGTTTGATAGCTATTAGTGAAGGTAATGTATATAAAAAAATGTATATTGGAAAAATAAAGCAGTATTTAATAAGTGTTTTTGGAAGTATTTTATTCTTACTTAATAATAAAGAAAGAGGAATTTTTAAATAGCAATGTAAACGCTAAAATATCCCCATCTTGACAAGTATTATCCGCCTTTCTTTGGGTTTCTTAAGTTTTTTGATAATTCTAAAAAAAATTTAATTTGATGATATTTTTTTATCAATATTATATGGAAGTAAATTTACTAACTCTTTTGGATCAGAATAATCATGAATATGATTCAGCAAATATTTTAAATAATCATAAGGATTAATCTTATTTACTTTGCAAGTTTCAATAATACTATAAATATTTGCACTAGCTTTAGCACCCTTAGTTGTTGCACAGAACATCCAATTTTTTCTGCCAACTGCAAATGGTTTTATACTACGCTCCGAATCATTATTATCAATACGCAGTCTTCCATCTAAAAG
>NZ_RXFM01000029.1 GCF_003953955.1 Candidatus Aquarickettsia rohweri
TTATCAACCAAGAAAAATAAAAAAGGAGAAAGGAAAAATGGCAGAAGGAAAATTTGAAAGAAACAAGCCGCATGTAAACACAGGGACGATAGGGCATGTGGACCATGGGAAGACAACGTTGACAGCAGCGATAACTAAGTATTTTGGGAAGTCAGCGGTAAAATATGATGAAATAGATAAAGCACCGGAAGAGAAAGAGAGGGGAATAACAATTAACTCGGCACATGTGGAGTATGAGACAGAGAGCAGGCATTACGCACACGTAGATTGTCCAGGACATGCGGATTATGTAAAGAACATGATAACAGGAGCGGCGCAGATGGATGGAGCGATATTGGTGGTGAGTGCGGTAGATGGTCCTATGCCACAGACAAGGGAGCACATATTGTTGGCGAAACAAGTAGGGATCAAGACGCTAGTAGTGTTTTTAAACAAAGTGGATATGGTAGAAGATGAAGAGTTATTAGAGTTAGTAGAAATAGAAGTAAGAGAATTGTTGAGTAAATATGGATTTGATGGAGATGCAGCGAAGGTAATAAAAGGATCAGCGTTGAAGGCATTGACGGAAGAGGGTAGTGAATTAGGAGAGAAGGCGATAAGAGAATTAATGAAAGTAGTAGATGAAGAAATACCAATGCCAAAGAGAGAGATAGAAAAAGCGTTTTTAATGCCAATAGAGGATGTATTTTCGATATCAGGAAGAGGTACTGTAGTAACAGGGAGGATAGAGCAAGGTAAGGTAAAGGTAGGAGAAGAGATAGAGATAGTGGGGATAAAGAAAGAAAGTAAGAAGACGACATGCACAGGAGTGGAGATGTTTAAAAAGGAATTAGATGAAGGGATGGCAGGAGATAATGCAGGATTGTTATTAAGAGGAATAGCGAAAGAAGAAGTGGAGAGAGGACAAGTATTAGCAAAACCAGGAAGTATAACGCCACATACAAAGTTTAAGGCAGAAGTATATGTGTTAAAGAAGGAAGAAGGAGGAAGGCACACACCATTTTTTAAGAATTACAGACCACAATTTTACTTTAGAACGACAGATGTTACAGGAACAATCGAATTAAAAGAAGGAGTGGAGATGGTGATGCCAGGAGATAACACGGAGATAGTGGTGAAATTAATAGCGCCAATAGCAATGGATAAGGGGTTGAAGTTTGCGATTAGAGAAGGTGGCAAAACTGTCGGTGCTGGTGTAGTTGCTGAAATTATTGAGTAGGGTAAAGATATGAGTTTTCAGCAATCAATAGAGTTAAAATTAAAAGCTTTTGAACCAAGGGTATTAGATAAAGCTGTTAAAGAAATAGTTGATACTATATCTAGAATTGGTGCAAGGTATAGAGGACCTATACCTATGCCAAGAAAAATTAGCAAATTTACAGTAAATAGATCTCCTCATGTTGATAAAAAATCTAGAGAGCAATTTGAAATTAGAGATCATACAAGATTTTTGATCATAGAAGCTTCTCCTCAAACTGTAGATGCTTTAATGAAATTAGATATAGCTGCGGGTGTTGATATTAAAATTAAAATGAAAGGAGCTGAAAATGAAGGTAAATAGAACGGGTTTGATAGCTAAAAAAGTAGGTATGACTCAGATCTTTAAAGAAAATGGAAAGGTGATTCCAGTTACTATGATATTGATAGATGAAAATATAGTATTATCTGTTAAAACAAAAGAAAAAAATGGCTATAATGGTGTTCAATTGGCTGCATTTGATCAAAAACCTCAGAGGCTTTCCAAAAGTATTAAGGGATCTTTTGAAAAAGCAAAGGTTAGTCCAAAAAAGAGATTAAAAGAATTTATTGTTCATGAAAATAATTTATTAAAAGTTGGCGATAAAATTAATGTAAATCATTTTAAAAAAGATCAATATGTTGATATTACAGGTATATCTATAGGAAAAGGATATGCAGGTACAATGAAGAGGCATAATTTTAAAGGATTGGAAGCTACTCATGGAGTTTCAATTAGTCATAGATCTGCTGGTTCTACAGGACAATGTCAAGATCCGGGAAGAGTTTTTAAGGGAAAAAAAATGGCTGGACAGATGGGTAATAAAAAGGTTACTACACAAAATATCAAAGTTATTGATATTGATAGTGAGTTGAATCTCTTGATAGTTAAGGGAGCGGTACCAGGTTGCAATAATGGTTATCTCTATGTTAAGGATGCAATTAAAAAAGCAGTGCCACGTTAAATTTGAGGTAAAATATGTATTTAGAAATAATAGATTTAGAGAATAAGGCGTTGAAAAAGGTAGATGTAAATATATTTGATATTGAAAATATCAGGTATGATTTAATACATCAATTAATTTTATGGCAGCAGTCTTATAGGAGAGCTGCTACAAGTCATACTAAAGAGATATATGAAGTCAAAGGTTCAACAAGGAAAATTTACAAACAAAAAGGTACTGGTAGAGCTAGGCATGGAAGTATTAGAGGTGCTCAATTTGTAGGTGGTGGTATAATATTTGGACCAAGTAAAAATAAAGTATATAAAACTAAAGTTAATAAAAAAGTTAAAAAAATAGCGCTTTTAAATGCTTTAGCATTGAAATATAAAGATAAATCTATTATCATACGTGAGCATTTAAAAATGAACACTGGTAAATTTAAAGATTTTTCTAAGGTGTATGGAAATGAAATGTCATCAAAAAAAGTATTGTTTATAGATAATAGTTTTGATGATAATTTTATAAAGTCTATTAGAAATAATCATAAATTTAATTTGTTAAATTCTATAGGAATAAATGTTTTAGATGTTGTTAAGCATGATAAGATTTGTTTTTCTGAAGAAGCTTTTAATACTATTTTAGCGAGGTTCAAGTGAATAAAGTAGATTGGTATGACATTATAAAAAGACCGTTGTTGACTGAAAAAAGTAATAGTTTCGAGAATTTAGGTAAATATGTGTTTATAGTAAATTCTAAAAGTAACAAGTTACAGGTTAAGAAAGCTGTAGAGCAGATTTTTAATGTTAAAGTTGCAAAGGTTAATGTAATCAATATGGATGGTAAAGCTAAGATTTTTAAAGGTAGAAAAGGTAAAAGATCAAGTTATAAAAAAGCTATTATAACTACTAAGGATAAGAAGAAAATTGAATTTGCAAAGGGTATTTAAAATATGGCTTTAATTAATTACAATCCTGTCACTCCATCTCAAAGGCAACTAATATTAGTTGATAAATCTAAGCTTTGGAAAGGTGAGCCTATAAAAAAATTGGTTAAAGGAAAGCATAGTAAAGGTGGTAGAAATAATTTAGGGAGAACTACGGTATTTGGTAAATCTAAAGGTGTAAAGAAAAAGTATAGAATCATTGATTTTAAAAGAGATAAAGAGCTACATGCTGTGGTCGAGAGATTGGAATATGATCCTAATAGATCTGCTCACATAGCATTATTAAAATATGAAGATGGTGAATTTTCTTATATAATAGCTCCTGAAAATTTAAAAATTGGAAGTAAGGTTGTTTCATCTAGCAGTGCTGATATAGAAGTAGGTAATTGCCTTCCCTTGAAGAATATTCCAATAGGAATTTTAGTTCATAATGTGGAGTTGAAGCCAAAGAAAGGAGCTCAATTAGCTAGGTCTGCAGGATCGTTTGCAACGATAGTTAGTAAAGATTCTGGTAAAATATCTTTAAAGCTTCGTTCAGGAGAAGTGAGGGTTGTTGAAAGCGAGTGTAAGGCAACAATAGGTGTTGTGTCTAATGCTGATAATAAAAATATTAAATTAGGCAAAGCTGGTAGAAAAAGATGGCTTGGTTTTAGACCTAAAGTTAGAGGTGTAGCTAAGAATCCAGTGGATCATCCTCATGGAGGTGGTGAAGGTAAAACTTCTGGAGGTAGACATCCTGTTACAGCTTGGGGTAAGCCTACAAAAGGATATAAAACTAGAAATAATAAACGAACAGATAAATATATAGTAAAGAGTAGACATAAAAATAAATAACAAAAAATAAGAATTAAATTATGAGTAATAGGTCAGTTTGGAAAGGTCCATTTGTTGAGCCAAAGTTATTAAAAAAAGTTAACGATGTCATTTCAGGTGGTAAATTTGCGACCATTAAAACATGGTCAAGAAAGTCAACTATTCTTCCAAATTTTGTTGGTTTAACATTTTCAGTTCATAATGGAAAAAGTTTTATTTCTGTGTTAGTTAATGAAAAAATGGTTGGAAAAAAACTTGGTGAATTTGCTCCAACTAGAAAATTTAGTGGCCATGGAAATAATAGAAAGTAAAATAATTAAATTTATATAGGTTTATGCAGGTAAAAGCTACAGACAGATTAGTTAAGTCAAGTGTTCAGAAATTAAATATTATTGCTGATTTAATTAGAAAAGAAAATGTTAATGATGCAATGTTGCAGCTTGAATTTTGTAAAAGAAAAGCTTCTAAAAATTTGCAAAATATACTTAAATCAGCTATTGCAAATTCACAAAATAATTTTGGTATGGATATTGATAAATTATATGTTAAAGAAGTTAAAATTGGTAAATCATTAACTTTAAAGCGTTCGATGGTGAGAGCTAGAGGTAGAATTAATAGGATTAATAAGCCTTTTAGTAGGGTCACTATAATTGTTGAGGAGAGAGGTTAATATGGGACAAAAAGTAAATCCAAATAGTTTTAGATTAGGAATTGTTTCTACTTGGGATTCATCATGGTATTGCACTAAAAATTATGCAAAAAAGTTGCATGAAGATATAAAGATTAGAAAGTTAATTTTTGATAAACTAAATTATGCTGGTGTAAGTAGAGTTTGTGTAGAGCGCCCCGCAAATAAAATTATTATAAATATTTATTCTTCAAGGCCTGGTGTAGTAATAGGGAAAAAAGGAGCTGATATAGCAAAAATAAAAGAATTTATATCAAAAATTACTTTAAATGAAGTTGTTATAAATATAACTGAAGTTAGAAAAGCTGAAACAGACCCTTTACTTGTAGCTAAGACTGTTGCAGAGCAACTTGAGAAAAGAGTTTCTTTTAGAAAGGCTGTTAAAAGAGCTATTTCTAACGCTATGAAGATGGGTGCAAAAGGTATAAAGATTAGTGTTTCTGGCCGTTTAGGTGGTGCAGAGATAGCTAGAACTGAGTGGTATAAAGAAGGAAGAGTTCCCCTTCATACGCTTAGAGCTATAGTAAAGTATGATATGGCTGAAGCTCATACTATATATGGACTTATAGGAGTAAAGGTATGGGTCTATAAAGGTGATAAGTTGGATAATTTTAAAAAAAATATTATAGAAAAAAATGATACTACGTCCAAAGAAAACAAAGTTTAGAAAAGCTTTTAAAGGTAGAATACATGGTAAAGCAAAAGGTGGTTTTAAAATTGCTTTTGGTAAATTTGCATTAAAAGCTTTGCAGCCTGAGAGGATTCAAGAAAAGCAAATTGAATCTGCTAGAAAGGCTATTAATAGGCATTTAAGAAGAGCTGGAAAATTATGGATCAGAATATTTCCAGATGTTCCTGTTAGTAAAAAACCTGCTGATGTTAGGATGGGAAGAGGAAAAGGTTCGCCTGAGTTTTGGGCGTGTAGGGTAAAGCCTGGCAGAATTTTATTTGAATTAGATTCTGTTACGGAAGAGCAAGCTATAGGTGCTTTTTCTAGAGCAGCTGCTAAGTTGCCCATAAAAACAAAAATAATTAAAAATATTGAAGAGGTGATCTAAATGAAATACCAGGAAGTTAAAAATTTAGATAATAAAGCTTTACAAAGTGAATTACTTAAGTATAAAAAGGAATACTTTAATCTTAGATTTCAAAAAGTTTTAGGAGAATTAAGTAATACTTCTAGAATAAGAGAGGTTAAAAAAAATATAGCTAGGATTTTTACTGCATTAAATAATGTTGATCAAAATAAAGTTGCTGATCAAAATAAAGTGAAAAAATAATAAAGATTATGTCAAAAAAAATATTAGATGGTATCGTATTAAGCAATAAAGCAGATAAGACTGTTACTGTTTTAGTTGAAAGAAAAATATTGCATAAAAAATATAAAAAAATAATCAAGAGAAGTAAAAAATATTTAGCTCATGATGAAAATAATTCTTTAAATATAGGTGATAAAGTTAAAATTATTGAAAGTAAACCTATATCTAAGTTAAAAAAATGGCATATTTTATCTAAGTAAATTGAGGTTATTATGATACAGATGGGTACAAGATTAAACGTTGCTGATAATACTGGTGCTAAAGAAGTTGAGTGTATCAAAGTTCTTGGTGGTAGTAAAAAAATGTCTGCAGATATCGGTGATAAGATAGTAGTTTCTATAAAAAAAGCAGCAGTTTCTGATAAAGTTAAAGAAGGTGAAGTATTCCATGCAGTTGTTGTGAGAACTAGAAAAGAAAGAAGAAGAAAGGATGCAGTAGTTATAAGATTTTTTGATAATGCTGCTGTTCTATTAGATAAGCAAGGAGAATTAGTTGGTACTAGGATATTTGGTATAATACCTAGAGAATTAAGAGAGAGAAATTATTTGAAAATCATTTCATTAGCTTCAGAGGTAACATAATATGGCAAACAAGTTTAAAAAAAATGATAAGGTGAAAGTTATCTGTGGCAAAGATAAAGGTAAAGTTGCTGAGATAATAAGTTATTTTCCAAAGGATAATAAAGTGATATTGGGTGGAGTAAATTTAGTAAAAAGGCATACCAAGCCTAATAAATTAAATCCAGAAGGTGGTATTGTACAAAAAGAGATGCCTATTCATATATCTAATATTATGCATATTGATCCAAAAACAAATTCAGTGACAAAGATAGGTTTTAAAAAAATAAAAAATGGTAATAATACTAGATATTATAAAAAATCTGGTGAGTTGATAGATAATAAAAAAGTTTAATTATGGTTAGTTCAAGATTAGAAAAACATTACAATACAGTTTCTACCCCTCAGCTAAAAAAGCATTTTGATTTTAAAAATGATATGCAAGTGCCAAAGCTAAAAAAGATTTCAATTAATATTTCAGTTAAGGATGCTGTTAATGATTCAAAAATTATAGATAAAATTTATGAAGAATTAATGGTGATTTCTGGTCAAAAGCCAGTGGTTACTAAAGCAAAAAAATCTATTGCAGGATTTAAATTAAGGCAAGGTATGAAAATAGGGTGTAAAGTTACTCTTAGAAAAACAATGATGTATGAATTTCTAGATAGGTTAATTAACATTGCATTACCACGTGTTCGAGATTTTAAAGGACTAAGTTTTAAACAATTTGATGGAAATGGGAATTTTTGTCTAGGTATTAAAGAGCAAATAGTTTTTCCTGAAATAGATTATAATAAAATTGATAAAATTAGAGGAATGAATATAGTAATAGTAACTTCGACGAATAGTAATGAAGAAGCTAAATTTTTATTGAAAACTTTTAATTTACCGTTTTATAACTAAAAATAAATATATAACCATATGGCTAAAGTAAGTATTGTACAGAGAAATTTAAAAAGACAGAATTTATTTAAAAAAAATGAAAAGAAAAGAGAAGAGCTTAAATCAATTCGAAATGATAAGACAAAAACATTAGAGGAGAGATTTGAAGCTCAAATTTCTCTTTCTAATTTGCCAAGAAATAGTTCTAAAACAAGGATAAGAAATAGATGCTTATTGAGTGGTAGAGGTAGAGGCGTTTATAATAAGTTTAAATTATCAAGAATTTGGTTTAGAAAATTAGCATCTGAATGTAAGCTTCCAGGTGTTAAAAAATCCAGTTGGTCATAATAGAGGAGATATATGTCGCAAAATCATTTACTTTCAGATACAATAGCAAGAATTAAAAATGCTCAATTAGTTAAAAAATCATATGCAATTGTATATTTTTCAAAGTTAATACATATGGTATTAAATTTATTAAATAAAGCTGGTTATATTGATAGCATAGAAAAAATTGAGCAAAGGAAAGGAGTGTCTATGATCAAGGTATATTTGAAATATGAAGGTAAAAATGATACTCCAGTTATTAAAGAATTTAATGTAGTTTCTAAACCGGGTAAGAGAATTTTTAAATCATATAAAGAAATAAATAAACTTTATGGTGGATTAGGAATGGTAATATTATCAACGTCAAAAGGTATAATTACTGATAGTGACGCTAAAGATATTAAAGCTGGTGGTGAAGTTTTATGCAATATATTTTAAATAAAAATTATGTCAAAAATAGGAAAGCAACAAATTAATATACCTGATAAAGTTACTGTGGTATTTGATAAAAATTATTTAAATATTAAAGGTCCTCTAGGGGAACTTGGAATGCATATATTTGATTCAATTAATGTTGAGTTAAATGAAAAACATATAAGTATTTTTCCTAAAGAGATTTCTAAAAAATCTAAATCATTATGGGGACTTTCTAGATCACTAATTAATAATATGGTTATAGGTGTTAATGAAGGTTTTGTTAAGAAATTAGAAATTAACGGAGTTGGTTATAAAGTTAATATTGATTCAGATTTATTAATATTAACATTAGGATATAGCCATGATATAATATATCCAATTCCTCAGGGAGTTAGTATAAAGTGCATAAAAAACATAATTGAAGTTAGTGGTTGTGATAAACAACTTGTTGGTCAAGTTTGTGCAGATATAAGAAGTTTAAGAAAGCCTGAGCCATATAAAGGTAAGGGTATAAAATATGAAGATGAAGTTATTCTAAGAAAAGAAGGTAAGAAAAAATAAAATGGTAAAATAAAAATGTTAAGCAAAAGGTTAAAATACAATAGAAGAAAAGATAGAACAAGGTTCAAGGTTAAAAAAACAAAATCTAATAGGCTTAGGTTATGTTTTTATAAATCAAATAAATACATTTATGGTCAAATTGTTGATGAAGACAAAAAAGTTACAATTACTTCTTTAGCTACACATTGTAAGGATTTTAAAGATTTAAAAAATAAAAATAATATCAAGGCAGCTGAATTATTAGGGCAAAAAATAGCTAAATTACTCGTAGATAAAAATATAAAGGATGTATACTTTGATAGAGGTGGTCTTCAATATCATGGAAAAGCAAAGGCGTTTGCTGAAAGCGCAAGAAAAAACGGTTTAAATTTTTAATGGCTTATAAATATGGTTAATAATAATATAGAAATTGTAGAAAAACTTGTTAAAGTAAATAGATGTACTAAAGTTACAAAAGGGGGAAGAAAATTTAGTTTTTCTGTTATAGTTGTGGTTGGTGATAAAAAAGGCAAAGTTGGTTATGGTCTTGGTAAAGCTGATGAGGTTATAGATGCTAAAAGAAAGGCTTCAGATGAAGCTAGAAAAAATATGTTTAAAATACCTTTAAGGGAAGGTAGAACATTACATCATGATATTGTTGGTAAATTTTGTTCAGGTAAGGTAGTGATGAGAGCAGCACCTGCTGGTACAGGAGTTATTGCAGGTGGTCCAACAAGGCCTCTTTTTGAAGTTTTAGGAATTAAGGATATTGTAGCAAAATCAGTTGGCTCCAATAATCCTCATAATGTTGTTAAAGCTGCTATTATGGGATTAAGAAATATTAACATCCCAAAAATGATCGCAGATAAAAGAGGTAAAAAATTGGCAGAGATTGCAAGCCAAAGAAAAACAACTTAATAATGGTATAAGCTATGTTAAATAAGTTAAAAGGTAATAAAGGTTCTAGAAAATCTAAAAAATGCTTAGGAAGGGGTATCGCATCTGGTAAAGGTAAAACATGTGGCAGAGGTGGAAAAGGTCAAACAGCAAGAAGTGGAGTAGCTTTAGCTGGTTTTGAAGGAGGTCAAATGCCTCTTTATAGAAGATTACCAAAGAGAGGTTTTACATCTATTAATAAAGAGAGTTTTAAAATAATTAACTTATATCAAATTAACTACTTGATTAAAAATAAGAAGTTAAAAAAAGATATAAAGCTAGAAGATATCGAGAAATTGGGGATATTTAATTCTAAAAAAGAAAAATTAAAATTACTTGGTAAGGGTGTTTTTGAACATAAATTTAATATAGAAGTTAACTCAGCTTCTAAAAAAATGATTGAAGACGCTTCTAAAAATGGTTCAGCTGTTAAAGTAATTTAATTATTCATATTTGAAAATGAAAAAAAATCAAAGCCAAAATTTTGGCAATCCATTATCTGGCAAAGGAGACTTAGGTAAAAAGATTTTTTTTGTTATATTTATTTTAATAATCTATAGATTAGGAACTTATATACCTTTACCAGGAGTCAACTTATCTATATTGGATAATATTGTTAAGGAGCAAGCTAAAGGTATATTAGGTATGTTTAATGTTTTAACAGGTGGTGCATTAGGAAGAATGTCTATTTTTACATTAAATATTATGCCTTATATTACTGCTTCAATAATTATGCAATTGATGACAGTTTTATCAAAAGAATTTAGTGAGTTAAAAAAATCTGGTGAAGTTGGTAGACAGAAAATAAACCAATATTCAAAATATTTGTCGGTTGTTTTAGCATTATTTCAAGGTTATGGAATAGCTGTAGGTATAGAATCTTTAAATTATAAAGGTATTTCATTAATAAGTGATCCTGGTATTTATTTTAGAATTGTTACAATGTTTACTTTAATGGGAGGTACTATTGTAGTTATTTGGTTTGCTGATCAAATTAATATGAAGGGGATAGGCAATGGAAGTTCTGTGATTATTTTTTCTGGAATAGTATCTGGTTTGTTACCAGCAGTATTTTCATTATTAGAAATGGGTAAAAGTAATGTTGTTTCTACTCAATTTATAATATTATGCTTTATTGCAATTGTTGCAATAATTGTTTTTGTTGTATTTATGGAAAAGTCACAAAGAAAGTTGCTAGTTCAATATCCTAGAAAGCAAGTTGGAAAGAAAATATATGCAGGAGATTCTACGCATCTTCCTATTAAGATAAACGTTTCTGGTGTTATACCTCCAATTTTTGCTAATGCTTTGTTATTATTTCCTGCAACAATTGCAGGTTTTAGTATTGGTGGAGAAGTAACAGGGTGGCGTAAATTTGTCGAAAGTTATTTATCTCAAGGTAAACCGTTATACTTAATTTTATATATACTATTTATAATGTTTTTCTGCTTTTTTTATAGCACGATTGTATTTAATCCAGAAGAAACTGCTGAAAATTTAAGAAAGAACGGCGCAGTGATTATTGGTAGAAGACCTGGGAATCAAACTAAAGAATATCTTCAGTATATATTAACAAGAATTACAGTGATTGGAGCTTCATATATTGCAGTAGTATGTGCAGTACCTGAAGTTTTAACGCATCAGTTTAGTATGCCTTTTTATTTAGGAGGTACAAGTATTTTGATTGTTATCAGTGTTGTATTAGATTTAAGTTCGCAAATTCAATCACATCTATTAAGTAATAAGTATGCGCACTTAATGAAAAAAGCTAATATGATGAGGAGAAGGTAATGATAATAATTTTATTGGGGCCACCTGGTGTAGGTAAGGGGACTCAGGCAAAATTATTATCCAAGAAATATAATTTATCTCAACTTTCAACAGGTGAGATTTTAAGAAAGGCTATTGATAATAAATCAGAAATAGGTCTTAGGGTTCAAGAAATAATCAATCAGGGTGGCTTAGTTTCAGATGATATAGTGTGTGACTTAGTTGAAAAAGAACTTTTATCTAATAAAAGCTCAAATAAGGCTTATATTTTAGATGGATTTCCAAGAACTATAAAGCAGGCTGAAAATCTTAATGGTGTATGTGTTAAGAATAAAATAGACATGCCGTATATAATATCTTTAAAACTTGAAGAAAAAGAAATTTTTAAAAGATTATCAGCTAGGGTTTTTTGCTCTAATTGTAATCAATCATATAATTTAATTACAAATCCAACAAGTGTTAAAGGAGTTTGTGACAAATGTGGTAGTAAGAAATTTTATACTAGAGAAGATGATAAAGAAGATGCAATAAAGAAAAGATTAGAAGAATATAATAATCAAACAAAACCATTAATGGATTTTTACAAAACAAATCCAAAATATATTGAAGTTAATGCTAATAATAATATTGAAGATGTTAGCAAACTAATTAATAAATTTTTAGATAAATAACTTTTTATCTAGGTAAACGCTAAAATATCCCCATCTTGACAAGTATTATCCGCCTTTCTTTGGGTTTCTTAAGTTTTTTGATAATTCTAAAAAAAATTTAATTTGATGATATTTTTTTATCAATATTATATGGAAGTAAATTTACTAACTCTTTTGGATCAGAATAATCATGAATATGATTCAGCAAATATTTTAAATAATCATAAGGATTAATCTTATTTACTTTGCAAGTTTCAATAATACTATAAATATTTGCACTAGCTTTAGCACCCTTAGTTGTTGCACAGAACATCCAATTTTTTCTGCCAACTGCAAATGGTTTTATAC